>CAZOTM010000100.1:0-7505 GCA_964582675.1 uncultured Clostridiaceae bacterium | reverse complement strand
AAGCGCGGGTGCGTGGATTGAAACTGCAAGTAATTCTGCTTTGGTTTCCGGATCCGGGTGTCGCACCCCGCGCGGGTGTGTGGATTGAAACTACCGTTTTAACGTGTAATTTTTGCGATTGAAAAGTCGCACCCCGCACGGGTGCGTGGATTGAAACTACAATGATAAGCGGGTATCCTGCAAAGGCGAAATGTCGCACCCCACGCGGGTGCGTGGATTGAAACTACGACAAAACCAAAACCGGCTTCATCCTGAAAAGTCGCACCCCGCAAGGGTGTGTGGATTGAAACAGAAATAGGCAAGTCGCCGGGTTAACCCCGGTTGGTCGCACACCACGCGGGTGCGTGGATTGAAACGCCGGACCCGTCAATGGACTCGATGACCTTGAGAGTCGCACCTCGCGCGGGTGCGTGGATTGAAACCGTACCAAATTCAGCGGCCATCCTCAGGACATGAGTCGCACCCCGCCCGGGTGCGTGGATTGAAACCCCCTGTACCTCGGAAGAAGAGCCTGCCCTTCTGGTCGCACCCCGCGCGGGTGCGTGGATTGAAACGACCAAAACCAGTCGATCATTTTCGGAGTCACATGTCGCACCCCGTGCGGGTGCGTGGATTGAAAATAAACAGGATGTCCACAAGTTCGATTTCAAAATTACATCTATTTTTAGAATCATGAATGCTGAAGACAAAATGTCCATAAAATCGTTAAAAATTGCAGGAAACTGATCAAAGTGGAAAAGGCTTGTAGGAATTGAGTACTGTCCTCTTCAAAATCAGACCTGTGTGATTCCGAAATGAAGATCGAATCAATTGCCACATCATCCATCGTATTTGGAATACTACCAAATATGTGTTATAAAAAAGTAAAACCCCGCACGGGCTAAAAATGGTGTGTACTAAATTAGTCATACTCTTATGTTTAATTTAGCGATCGTTTCAAGAGAATTCGGCAAGGGATGGTCAATTATCTATGAGTTGCTTGTGACCTCATCACGTAGAGTACCCAAGAACAAAATGAAGTCGCATTCCTGGTGTGAGTAAAGTCTTATCTAAAGGCCGGATATCAGAAAAAGCTTCATCCAAAAGCACACAGCCTCGGATGAAGCCTTTTCTTATCTTACGGGAACATATTGAACCATTACCGGCAGGACTAGGTAATTAAGATTGTTTCAGGGTATACATGTGGTTCAACGGTCCCCGGCCGTGGCCCAGGTCGAGGCCATCCGCAATGGCTCCGGTCACATAGTGCTTGGCCGTCTCCACCGCCCCATGGATATCATCGCCATTGGCCAGGTTTGTGGCGATGGCTGATGAGAGGGTACATCCGGTACCGTGGGTATTATGATTATCCAGCCGCTCGGAGCTGAACCAGAAGCCGCCATCTGCCGTCAGCAGGTAGTCCTCGGCCTTCCCGTCCATGTGGCCTCCCTTCACGAGAACCGAAGCTGACCCGTATTTCAATATGGCCTCTGCAGCTTTTTCCATGTCCGCTTTGTTGATGATGGTGATCCCCGATAAGACCTCCGCTTCGAACAGATTCGGCGTCACCACCTCAGCCAGGGGAAACAGCTCCGTGGTCATGGCGGCAATAGCCTCCCGGTCGATCAAGCTGGACCCCGAGGTGGATATCATCACGGGATCCACCACAATGTGACGGGCGCTGTAGCCCTTGAGCTTTCGGGTGATCACCCTGACGATATCCAGGTTGGATACCATGCCGATCTTGACCGCATCCGGGAAGATGTCCTGGAACACCGAGTCAAGCTGCTGTCCGACAAATTCCGGTGTCACCTCGAATACCCCGGAGACTCCCATGGTATTCTGGGCCGTCAAAGCGGTGATCACACTCATCCCATACGCCCCCAGCACTGTCATGGTCTTTAAGTCCGCCTGGATTCCGGCGCCGCCGGAACAATCCGAGCCGGCAATGGTCAGGACTGTTGTCATATCTCGACTTGTCCCCCCTTTGTCAGTTTCTTCGACATCATTGAGTAATCTGTTAGTATTATCCATGTTTTTCAATTCCCTCCTGTCCTTAATCATTTATTTAGCAGCTACAGTGTCCGATGGTCTGTGCTATCCTCAGAAACCTCACCCGGTGATAATTCGTTGGGCTGCTGGCTCGAAACACTTCCCAACGCCTCATATAATCCTTCATCCTCCATAGCCCAAAACACATCCATTAAGGCTGTTCTGAACGAGCCGATCCCGGTTTTATGCTGCCTGGTAGTTTCCTCAGCGCTAGCCCCGGCAATGGCCATGGCGCATACCGCCATATGGACAGCTGTCAATGGATCATCCTCCCCGACGGATAAGAAGGCGGCGATCACCCCATCAAGCATATCCCCCGTCCCGGTGACTGAACGCATCATGTCCGAGCCCCCATGGACGGTGAAGGTTTTTTTGCCATCGGTAACAATATCCGTTGCCCCGGTGAGGACCAGGATGCAGCCATAGCGTTTGGCAGCTGCCTCCGCCAAAGCTGAGACTTCCTGGATGGTTTTGCCTCCTCCGGACTTTTTAGAATCAACCCCGTGGACGTTCCGTAAACCTGTGACTAGAAAACTTACCTCGCTGAAGTTCCCCCGGATGACGGTAGGAGAAGTTTCTTCCAAAATTTTCTTGGCGGCTTCGTTGCGCAGGGTGGATATGCCGGCGCCCACCGGATCGAACAGGATCGGGATGCCGATCGCTTTGGCTGTTTTTCCGGCTTTGAGCATGGCCGACAGTTTCATCTCCGATGGCATCCCTAAATTCAAGAGCAGGGCTCCGGCAATGGAGGTGACTTCCGCCGCTTCCGCCTGGGAGTCGGCCATAATGGGCGACGCGCCCAGGGCCAGGATCACATTAGCTACATCATTAATGGAAACACTGTTGGTAATACAGTGGATGACCCGGGTGGTCTGTTTGATTTCAGATAGATAGGTCCGATCCTTACTCATCAGGTCACCCCCCTTTCAATGGAATTGTCTTATTTAAACTCATCTGGTTCAATCCTGTTTCTTCTTCGGTTGACCCATGGATCTATGCAATGCTTTTATCAATTCAATACTGTCATCCATTCCCCTTGTAATTTCTCCTTGTCTACTCGAGAATACCAGTATTCAGGATGGCTCTCAGGATGATCACGGCAATGGCTGCCCCGGTCAAAGTGCTCAATAAAAACGGAATGACATAGGCAAACATGGCCGCTTCCCTGCCCATGAGAAACCTGGCGATGGGATAGGCGAGGAGGGCTCCTAAAACCCCGGTGCCGAAGACTTCTCCAGCAAAGGCCGGAATGAGGTTGGTCTTGACGCCCTTGCCGAATTTCTTATGGAGGAGGCCCGCCATCAGCGCCCCCATCATGGATCCCGGAAATGCCAGGAGTGTCCCGGTACCAATGATGTTACGGATGAGGGAGGTCACGAAGGCCTGCATCACCGCATAGGCCGGCCCTAAAATCACTGCCGCCAGGACGTTGACGATATGCTGGATCGGGAAAACCCTGGCAGCGCCCATGGGGAGGGATAAGGGGGAGGCCACCACGGCTAAGGCAACCAACAAGGCTGCTATGGTCAGTTTTCGAATGTTCATTTTTTCGCTTCCTCTCTATACGTCAGTTCTGGTTTTATCTTGAAAAATAGTCGAGATCAGTTTGTGGATAATAAACGCTATTACCATCGTCACCGCCATGGCTGGGACCGTTGATCCCAGGGGTGTCTCCACCTTCATCAGGATGCGGTAGGCTGCGAAGCCCATTGCCCAAATTATCAGGTTGGTCACATTAATGGCTGATTGGCTGCTGTCCTTCTTCAGGATGTAAAAATCCATGATCTGGATGGCGATCATCGGGGCAAACACCGAACCGATCAAGTATAAAAAGCCTTCCAGGTTCAACACATTGGTCATGATGGTAAGGGCGACCCCCACCACTGTCACAGCGACGGCTACGGTTTTCTCCGAGATGCCCCGGAAAATGGAAACGGAACTCACCCCCGCTGAATAAGCATCCAGGAAGGTGGTGGTGACCGTGGAGGCGACAATAATAAATATTCCGGCTAAGCCCAGTCCGGCAGTCATCATGATCCGGCCGATGTCGGTCTGATTGGTCAGAATGGCTGCTCCCATCCCGATGATGTACATCCAGGAGCTGGTCAAAAAGTAGGTCAGGCTGCTGAAAAAGGTGGCTTTTTTTGGCTCCCTGGCATATCTGGTGTAATCAGAGATCAGGGGCAGCCAGGACAGGGGCATGGCCACCGACAGTTCCACCGCCTGGGAAAAGGCAATGGTTCCCTCCACAGCATTTGCCGGAGTTCCTCTCGTGATGATGACACTTAAGATTACCGTCATCATCAACAGCAGCGCCATGGTCACCGTGTTGAGCTTCCCCAGATTGGTAACCCCCACCAGGATCCAGACGATGATCAATGCGCCAATGGCAATGCTCCAAACGGGAATGGACCCGGCAAGGGTAGAGGCTGCCAGTGCCCCCGAGTAGATCATAATGGCTGTCCAGCCCACCAGTTGGGCAATATTTAACGTTGAAAAGAGATAGGAGCCCTTTTCCCCAAAGGACATCTTCACCGTATCCATCGAGGATAACCCGGTTTTACCGCCGATCATTCCCGCCAGGTAAAGCAGACTGCAGCCTATGAGGTGACCCAGCAACACTGCAGTGATCCCCTTGGCAAAACCCAGGGGGGCAAGGAATGTCCCAGTCAGGATCTCCGCCAGGGACACACCGGCGCCAAACCAGATCAGGCTGTTTTCCCGAACCGATGTTTTCTTTATTTCCATTATAAGTGATTCCTCCTGTATATTTTCCACACCTGCTGCAAATTGTCCAATAAAATCAAAAAACGAAAGTCCATGGGGCACTTTCGCATAAAAATCACTCTACTCCCTACGCTGGCATTGTCCAATCAGGTATAAGGGTCGAATCTTTATGATTCCTCTCAGCCGCAAAAGCTCCCCTGTTTTCATTATTCAATTAGGTTCAGCATACGCTTTTTTTCCCCAAATATCAAATATATTTGTGAAGCCAAACGCAGGACCCAACCAGGACCCGACAAGAGCCACCCCCACCCAACAAAACCCAACAAAACCCAACAAAGGAAGGCTGTTATTAAACAGCAGCTCCCATCCCCCTTCTTTCGAGAGACCCTTGAGCGGCCCCGGATGAATTGACTTGCCTGACTGCGAAAAATGAGTCCGGGGAAAATCCCGGACTCATCAGTTTCCTTTGATTTATTTTATTATGAGCTACTTGGATCAGGCAGCTTACTTCTGGCTGACCCGCTTTTCCCGGACCACATCCACATTTTCCGGATCCTTCAACACGATGAGCAGATCGTGGGTCTCCACCAGTTCGCCTGGTTTGACCAGGATCTCGGCGATCTCCGCATCCATGGATACCTGGATGGAAGTTTCCATCTTCATGGATTCCGTGACCACCAGGACATCCCCGTTTTTGACGGTATCCCCTGGCTTGACCATGACCTTGACGATGGAGCCGGGCATGGTGGCACCGATGTGCAGCCGATTGGACGGTTCGGCCTTTTCGTGGACCGCATCTGTCTTGCCGGCTTTCAGGTCAGCTACCACGATCTCACGGGACTGGCCGTTCAATTCGAAGAACAGGGTCCGTTTGCCCTGTGAATTCAAATCACCGATCTGGAGAAGCTTGATGAACAGAGTCTTGCCTGGCTCCAGTTCGACTTCGATGGCTTCGCCGTTGCGCATGCCATGGAAAAAGGTATTGGTGTCGATGTGGGAGATATCGCCGTATTTGGCATGCTTGGCCATGTACTCCTCAAACACCTTGGGATACATGATGTAACTGAGGACATCTTCCTCCGATGGTTCCCGCTTCATGATCTCCCGAACCGTTTGTTTGGTACTGGCAAAATCCACTGCCGGGGTCTTTGCTCCGGGCCGGACATCGGAATAAGGCTTGCCCTTGAGGACGATTTCCCGGACCTTTTCCGGGAAGCCGCCGGTGGGCTGGCCCAATTCGCCCTGGAAGAAAGTGATGACGGACTGTGGGAAGTCCAATGTTTTGCCCTTTTCAAAGAAGTTTTCGGCATCCAATCCCATCTGGACCATATACAGTGACATATCCCCCACTACCTTGGAGGAGGGTGTAACCTTGACGATATCGCCAAACAGCTTATTGACCACTGGGTACATCTCCTTGACATCATCCCACCGCTCGCCAAGGCCTAATCCCATGGCCTGCTGCTTAAGGTTTGTATACTGGCCGCCCGGCATGGCATGATGGTATACCTCGGTCTGGGGATACCCATTATCCGTGTCGAAATCACTGTAAAAGGGTCGGACGCCCTCCCAGTAATAGTTGATCTTTTCAACGTTGCGGATGTTGATGTCCGGCTGGCGGTCGTCGCCCTCCATGGCGTAATAGAGGGAGGACATATTGGGATGGCTGGTACCGCCTGAGAAAGGCGCAAATGCCGTATCGACAATGTCCGCTCCGGCTCTGGCCGCCATGGTCAGGGTGCCGATGCCGTTCCCCGAGGAATCATGGGAATGGACATGGATGGGCAGGCCGATCTTAGCCTTCAGCTCGCTGACTAATTTATAGGCGGCATTGGGTTTTAAGACCCCTGCCATGTCCTTGATGGCAATGATATGGGCGCCGGCCTTTTCCATTTCTTTGGCCAGGTCGATGTAGTACTTCAGGTTATACTTGACGTTGGACGGGTCGAGGAGATCTCCCGTGTAGCAGATCGCCGCCTCGGCAACCTTGCCCGCATCACGCACGGCCCGGAGGGAGTTTTCGATCTGCGGGAACCAATTCAGTGAATCAAAGATCCGGAACACGTCAATGCCGTTTTTGGCCGCTGTCTGGATAAACTCATAAATAACATTATCCGGGTAGTTGCTGTAGCCAACGGCGTTGGCCCCCCGGAACAGCATCTGCAGCAGGGTATCCGGCATTTTCTGGCGGATGATCCGGAGCCTCTCCCAGGGATCTTCGGACAGGAAGCGCATGGTGGTGTCAAAGGTCGCCCCGCCCCAGCATTCTATCGAGAACAGCTGAGGAACATACTGATCCACTAAAGGTGCGATCTTCTCGATGTCGAAGGTCCGCATCCTGGTAGCGATGAGGCTTTGATGGGCATCCCGGAAGGTCAGATCGGAAACCAGGAGCTTGGGATAGGCCATGACTGCTTTGGCCAGGGCTTCGGGTCCCTCCTGATCCAAGATGGTCTTGAAGGTCTTTTCCCGGGGGGGTATGGCCTCCATCTTCACGGGGATCTCCGCCGGAGCCAGGATGTTTTTGATGCCCTGGCCGATCCCCGGAAAGCCATTGATGGTGGTATCTGCGATATACTGCAGGGTCTTGTTGCCCCGGTTTAATGGCGCAGTAAACTTGAACAGCTCCGGAGTTTCATCGATAAAGGTCGTGGCTGCCAGACCGGATTGGAACACTGGATTCCTGATGACATTCAAGAGGAAAGCGATGTTGGTCTTAACGCCCCGGATCCGGAATTCCCGGAGGG
>CAZOTM010000099.1:6415-7526 GCA_964582675.1 uncultured Clostridiaceae bacterium | reverse complement strand
CATCGAACCCACCGAACAGTCGACGGTGGAAAAGGTCCAGACCATCGACGGAAAGGAATTTGATGAGATGTTCTCCTATGAGAAAACCGGCGATGGTTATCTCATCAAAAGCCGCCGGCCCCTCACCCTTGACGAGCTGATCAAGCTGGGCAACCGGCCTGGGGATCCCGGCAGTTCAGTCTCACTGGAGGATATGGGGGAGTTGGGTGAGGAAATCGACATGACCTTTGAGATGGAGATCCAGCTGGATAATGAATATCGCAACAAAGTCAATCATCTGGTGACAACTACAAAACTCATGGATATGACCATTACCAGCAAAATGACCACTACCTTTTCCGATTACAATAATGTGGAGCCCATCGTCCTCCCGGCGGAAGCTCGCAACGCCAAGGAATTAACCATACCGGAGCCATGATTATATCGATGATAGCCAGTCGGGGACGCCTGGATCATCTCCCTTGGGGAGGCTATGATCCAGGTGTTCTGCTGTTAGGGCGGTGCTTCACGCTATCCCTGGTGGATTTGGGGAGTTCGGCCATTTCAAGGAGTTAATCCATGACAGTAAATTCCGGACCGGAGCAGCCATAATGGCAGGATAGTCACTTCTTATAGCAAAATATGGGTAAGGTCAATATGTATGGTCAAGTCCAGCACTTTTTCCTTCACCTTATCCATTTCCTTATCCAGTGTAAAACTAAAATGTAACAATTTCAGTTTCTTAATTTGAACTTAATCTGCATAAGCTATAAATAGAGGTAACAGAGAGGAGTTTTACAATGAATTTTAACGACCCAACCAATGATTTTAAAGATTTATTCAATAAAGGTGCCCGAAACTTTACAGGGAAACCGGGGGGGCAGAAGTTTTCTTTCAAGGATATCTTCAGCAAGGTCGAGGCGGAGGCGAAACAAAAAGGCGGCAAGGGCAGGCGGGTGAACCCCGTGATCATCCTATTGATCACCTTGATCATCATGTTCATCAACTTCTTCGTTACTTTGCCGGCACTTAATTTTATGGCCCCGGAGTTCTACGCTTTCCTCATTATGGGGATCATCATCCATGGCTTATTGAATACGTTCATCGGCAAGCTGAGTATCGCCAAAACCCT
>CAZOTM010000099.1:2155-6315 GCA_964582675.1 uncultured Clostridiaceae bacterium | reverse complement strand
TTTCGGGTCACGCCGTTAAAGTACACGGATATCATTAAATACTTGATCAACATGAAGAATGGTATCCAATACTACATCAGCGTCAATATGACTACCCAGGAAGCCAATTTAGTCAAGATGAATGAACCTATCTTCTATTCGGAAAGCGACATGCTGATGCGCAACGTGGAAAGAAAAATCAGATTCCAATTTCCTTTGGATATGCTGGCGGAAACCAATTTCGAGATCGACGATGACGGGACCCCTTACTATGTTACACCGGTGCTGACCAGAAGAATCGGTTTCTTCGGCGGCCTTGATGTGAAAGGCGTCATCATAACCAATGGCAATACCGGGGAGTCGACTAAATATGCCTTGGGCACCGTTCCCAATTGGGTGGACCGGGTGTTCCCCAGTGATTTGATCATCCAGCAGCTGGACTATCGGGGCATGTATACGGATGGCTTTATCAATTCTGTGTTCGGCCAGCGGAACGTAACGAAAACCACCTTCGGCTACAACTACATCCCAATGGATAATGACATCTATCTGTTTACCGGAGTGACCTCGGTCAGATCCGACTCTTCCAACCTGGGCTTTTACTTTGTAAACTTGAGGACCAAGGAAAGCAAGTTTTTCTCCATCCCGTCGGCGGATGAGAGTTCAGCAATGAAAACCAGTGAAGGCGCCGTTCAGGAGAAGGGCTATTACGCTACTTTCCCCATCCTGTTAAATATCAAGGAGAAGCCGGTGTACCTGATGGCCTTGAAGGATAATACCAAGACTGCCAAAATGTATTCCCTGGTGGATGCCGGGAACTTTACCAATGTGTCCACGGGCAACACGGTGAAAGAGGCAATGGCCAAATTTGATGCATCCTATTCCATCCCGGGCAATGTACCGGGGGCAGATGCCGGCGAGCGGACGATCAAGGTTGATTTGATCCAAACCCTGGTAGTGGACGGCAACAGCGTGTTCTATATCAAAGCGGAGGGTGACGACACGATTTACGTGGGCACAGCCAAACAGCTTGGCGCCGCCATCGCTTTTGTCAAAACCGGTGATACCTTGAATATCTTCGGGAACCCCAAAGACAAACAGTTCGATATCCTGGAGATCCGCTAAGCCGGATTGAACAACATCCCTCAGTCCCGCCCCTGAACATTTAAAAACCATGGGAAGATCCATTGAAGTACCAAAGCTTTATCTCTTTGGTACTTCAATTTGATTTATTTAAAATATATACTGGGTATATCAGTTACTTTAACGAATTGGAGGAGTTGCCATGTCGGAAAAAGTTGGTTCAAAACTGGACAGAACACTTGACATCTATACCAGTCTTCTAAATGGAGAGACCATTGCAATTGAAGATTATGCGGAAAAATATGGGGTTTCAATCAAAGCCATCACCAGAGATTTTGAGGATATCAGGTTGTTTTTGTCGGATTATAATCTCAAGAAAGCGGAAAACCTGGAAATCGTGAATGTGGAGGAAAGCCGGCGAGAGCATGGCAGATACAGGCTGCTCCATGCGGACAACAAGTATTTGTCCAGGGCCCAAATCATCGCAGTATGTAAAATCCTCATGGATTCCAGATCTTTGAATGACGGGGAGATGAGTCCCATCGTCCAAAAGTTGATCAACTCAACCGTATCCAATGAGGATAAGCGCTTCATCCGGGAGCTGCTCCAGAATGAGTGGCATAATTATATCCAACCCAGCCACGGGAAAATGATCCTGGACAATTTGCTCACCATATCCAGGGCTGTGAAGGAGCAGCGGATCATCAGGCTCAAATACACGAAATCCTCCAACGGCACGGTGGAGAGGATCATTGAGCCCCTGGGGGTCATATTCAGTGAGTACTACTTCTACCTGGCGGGGAATATCAAGGATATTGACAAAGATGTGTACTTTCAAATCAAGGGCGATGAAAATCCCACCATGTACCGCATCGACCGGATCGCCCAAATTGAGCTACTGGACGAACGATATACGGTCCAGGAGGCAAAACGATTCAAGGAGGGGGAGTACCGCCGGCGGATCCAGTTCATGTATGGCGGGGAGCTGAATAAAATTAAGCTCCTGGTAAAAGGCTTTGCGTTGGAAGCCGTCAAGGACCACCTGGCAACCGCCAGGGTCACCCCCTGGGGCAGGGATGGCTATGATCACGTGGTGGAAGCCGAGCTGTTTGGTGACGGGGTATTAATGTGGCTGATGGGCCAGGGGGACGGGGTAAAACTGGTTGAACCGCAAAAGCTTCTTGATAAACTGGCTGTCAAAGCTCGAACTATCCATGAACTATATAATCCTTAAAAGGATCTTAAAAATGATTGGTTAATCGTTAATATTTATCGGCATGTCATGATTTTCCGCCAAAAGGGTTTATATTGGAGACAGTATCATGATTAACAAACCGCAAAATCAGGCTGGGGATCTTGTGGACAGTCGGCGGAAAGTCCCTTAAGGCTTAACCGACAAGGCGATTTTAGGGCGGGCGAGAATCGAAAATAATAAAAAGGAGAAGGTATTTTAAATACCCGGAATAAAATGAAAAACGGTATATTGTTTCAATATTTTGAGTGGTTCATGGATACGCAGAATGATCTGTGGATCCGGCTGAAAAACGATGTGGCGCATTTAAAAGAAATCGGGGTCAGCGGCGTCTGGATCCCGCCGGCTTATAAAGCGACTTCGGCCTTTGATGCAGGATACGGAGCCTATGACCTCTATGACCTGGGTGAATTTGACCAGAAAGGCTCAGTTAAAACCAAATACGGCTCCAAGGCAGAACTCCATGAAGTAATCGCTGCACTGCAAGAACAGGGGATCCAGGTTTATGCCGATGTCATTTTGAACCACAAAGCCAACGGGGATGAGAAAGAAACGTTCATGGCCGTGGAAGTGGACCCCCACGACCGCAACAAAAAAGTAAGTGAACCCTATGAAATTGAGGCGTGGACCAAGTTTACATTCCCCGGCCGTGGGGACAAATATTCACCATTCAAATGGTCCTGGGTCCATTTTTCAGGTACGGATTTTGATGCCAAAACCAACAAAAAAGCCATATTTATGATCGAAGGTATCAATAAGGGGTGGTCCTGGGGGGTCACTCCGGAAAAAGGCAATTATGACTATTTGATGTTCAATGACATCGATTATAAACACCCCGATGTGGTGAAGGAAATCATGGACTGGTCGATCTGGTTCATCAATGAGACGAAAATTGACGGGATGCGGCTGGATGCGGTGAAACATGTGGAGAATGATTTTGTCGGCGATTTTGTCAAAAACCTGCGGGAAAAAGCCGGTGAAGATTTCTATGTGGTGGGGGAATACTGGAATCAGAATTCCAATGAAATGAATGACTACCTGTCGGAAGTGGATTATCAGTTGGATTTATTCGATGTGAGGCTGCATTTCAATTTCCATGTAGCCAGTAAGGCTGGCGGATATTACGATATGAGAAAGCTGTTTGACGGAACCTTAGTGATGCAGCATCGGGATAAAGCAGTTACCTTTGTGGATAACCATGATTCCCAGCCGGGGCAGGCCCTGGAATCATGGGTTCAGCCGTGGTTCAAGCCGCTGGCTTATGCGTTGATCCTACTTCGAAAGGATGGATATCCCTGTATTTTCTACGGGGATTACTATGGCATCAAAGGGCCCCATCCCATCGAGGGAATGCAGGCTGCCATAGATAAACTGATCTATCTGCGGAATAATCATTCCTATGGGGAGCAGCAGGACTATTTTGATCATAAGAATGTCATAGGCTGGGTCCGGCTGGGAAATGAGGGCCATCCATACGGCTGCGCTGTGGTGATGAGCAACGGGGAAGGCGGCGTTAAAACCATGAACGTGGGTAAATTGTCAGCTGGAGCTGTCTACGCGGATTATACGGGCAATGTGCCTGAAAAAGTAAAAATCGACGAAAACGGAAATGGCGTATTCCCGTGCAAAGGCGGCAGTGTGTCCGTGTATGTGAAGGACAATGTCACTCCGGAAGAAGCTTTCAACGAAGAAAAAATTCAAGAGGAAATCAAACAGGAAATTGAGGCGAAAGCAGTCGATAACATTGAAGAGGTTGCCGAAGGCTCCGAAACATCTGTATGATCCGTGTTTAAAAAAACAGATAAAAGCAGATTCCACATGGAATCTGCTTTTATCTGACTTTTAT
>CAZOTM010000099.1:0-2055 GCA_964582675.1 uncultured Clostridiaceae bacterium | reverse complement strand
TAAATAAAGGTTTACAGAATTATAAATATGTCAATCAATCCTTGATTTACTCGACGGTATGTTCCTTGAAGAAGGCTTTGATGGTATCCGCTAAGTTTGCGCAAGCCTCCCGATCTGTCCAATAATTGGTGACAAAGCGCATGACCCCTTCCTCATGTGGGTTTACTAGGATTCCTTTTTTGAGGAGATAGGCGGGCAATTCATCCATGATGGAATGATCCGTCCCCACATGGTTTACGAACACCATGTTGATCTCGATATGGTTTTGGAAAACTTCCAACTCAGGCAACGGTGCCAAGCATTCGCCCAGATAAAGGGCGTTTTCATGGTCCTCGGACAGTCGATCCCTCATTTCGTTGAGCCCGACAATCCCGGCAGCGGCCAGAATACCAGCCTGCCGCAAGCCGCCTCCCATACTTTTTCGGTTCCGCCGGGCCTTTGCAATGAATTCCGTTGAACCGCAAACGACGGAGCCAACCGGGGCACACAAGCCCTTGGACAAGCAGAAGGTCAGAGAATCACAGTATTTCGTCAGTTCTTTCACATCCGCTTGGAGGAAGGAAGCGGCATTGAACAGCCTGGCTCCATCCACATGGACGGGAATGGCATATTTTTCCGCCAGGTCTTTGATCTGGTGCATGATTTCCAGGGGAATGACCAGGCCGTTGGAATGGGCGGTTTCCAGGCAAATGAGTCCTGTCCTGGGATAGTGGATGTCCTCCGTTTTACGGATTTTCTTTTCGATGTCCTGAGGGAGCATATAGCCCTTATCATCATTGGCTTCCCGCATCATGGCACCGGACAGCTTCGCGGCAGAACCGCATTCATGCATGAAAATATGGGCCCCACTGCCGGCGATCACTTCATCACCGGGTTGGATATGGGTCATGATGGATACCTGATTGCCAAAGGTTCCTGAGGGGACAAACATGGCGGCGTCTTTCCCGGTAATTTCCGCCGAGAGCCTTTCCAGTTCGTTGATCGTAGGGTCATCACCGTAAACATCGTCCCCCAGTTGGGCTTCCATCATGGCTTTATACATGTTTTGGGTAGGTTTCGTTACCGTATCGCTTCGAAAATCCAATAGTTTTTTATTATTCAAGACCGGCCACCTCGTTTGTTCATGTTTGTATTGATAGTTCATTTTACCATCTTCTGATGGCGAAAACCGATTATTATGTTAGAATGTGACCATGAAATTGCGTTGAAGAAAAAATGATAAGGAATCAAGGATTATTATGAAAAACAACAGAAATGCCAGTGGTGGCAAAACCAACGGGGGAAACAACCCCAACGCTCGAAAGACCGCTAATCCCTTGAATAACTGGGCAAAAGGCAAGGCTCAGACCAGACGGCTGATGGAAAGCACCGCATTGAATGGCATGATCCTATACGGAGTATTCGTCTTCTTCCTGAGGAGCGGGCGAATCAGCGGCGACAACATTAAATTATCCTTCGGGGTCATTGGGCTCTACATCGCCAGCGTATACCTCAGGTTCCTCCTGAACCACATCAAGGGGAACCACAGCCTGGACCTTGTGGATAAGGGGCTGGTTCTCCTTGGTCCGATGATCGTAGCGGTGTACCTCCTGGGGATCCTTGGGGTGATCCTGGGAGCTTAAGAGTCAAAGTAAAAGCGGGTAAATCCTACGACCGATAATTTAAGGGAAAAGGAGATCCGGTCAGCTGCCTGACCGGATCGTTGTTTCAACAATATTATTTTATTGTTTTATGCAAGGCTTAAAGCGGCTTGCCATCGCCTTTCCACTTCAACAGATTATTGAATTCAGATGTGGAAGCTCTCTTTCTGTCCGGATCCTTGAAGAAGTCCTTAACCAGTGCCACCAAGACACCTGAAAGAGCCAGGATTGCGATAAGGTTCGGAATTGCCATCAATCCGTTGAATGTATCGGCGATACCCCAAACCAGATCAAGGCTGGTAACGGTTCCTACAAATACCAGGACGATATAAACGATTCTATAGGGAAGAATGGTCTTGGTTCCAAGCAGGAATTCGATACATTTTTCACCGTAGAAGCACCATCCAACGATGGT
>CAZOTM010000098.1:0-7611 GCA_964582675.1 uncultured Clostridiaceae bacterium | reverse complement strand
ATAACGATTTATTAAAATTTGTGAATTTATCCCAAAAAGTAAAATCGGGCAACGTGGTCACACATTGCCCGATTCGATTTGTTATGACTAGTCTACAGCCAGCAAGCCAGCTTTCTGAAGGAATCCGATACAAGCTTCGGTTTTGTCTTCCGGAACCAACAGAATCGGCCCGGTGCAACCCATGCCTGATTCTGCGTAGATACCGTTTTTCCAAGCTACCTGAACTGCATCTTCCAACTCCATGATGTCGATGCCCGCGATGGATCCAGTTACTGGAACCTTTTCCGGTGCCTTGACTTCCTCTTCTTCTGCCTTGGCCTTGGGTTCGTCCTTTTTGATCAGGGACAGCCAGTTGAGGTCATTGAGTTTTTTGAATTCCTCAGCAGCAATTTTGTTGATATTGCCGTGAACTACATCGTAGCCATATTTCAGAGCGTTGGCAATGACTGGGATGCCTGATGCCCTTGACAGGATCAGAACGTTCCGGTTGTAGCCTTCGCCGATTCCCGGGCCATAAGCTGATCCGGTAATTTCATATTTTCCGCCTGAAGTGAAGGAGGAGAACAGCTTGATCAGCATATTGCCGGTCAAGGTATCGGTGACAACAACGTCAACTGCGCCAAGCAGCAGATCGTTGCCTCTCAATACATTTCCGCCGTCAGCTCTCTCGGATACACCGAATTCAATGTCATAGCCCTTGGCTTTCAGGTTTTTCAATACGATTTCTACCGCTCTGGCGCCATCGATATTCAAAATACCCACTGTGGGCTTGGCAACTCCAGCTGCTTTGGCAGCGATGATTCCATAAATGGCATTCTTGACCATGGCTTCAACCCGGTGAGCCGATGAGGTTCCCGTAGTCGTTGCAATGTATACTTCCTTGCCATTGGATGGTGTTACGATCTTTCCAACTGTGGACACACCGATGGGGAAATTGTAATGCATGGTAACGCATGCTTCGATCTTTCCGGAATCCAGTGCTTCTTCCATTGCCTTATACTGTTCATCGTCATTGTTTGCAACGATCGTTTCCAGGCCGGATTCATTGGCTGGTCCGATCAAAACCACGTTGACCTGAGGGAATTGTTTAACTGCTAAAAGCGCCCCTTCAATAAGGGCTTTTTCGCCGTGCTCAGAACCCAATGTAGTCAGACCGATCCGGTGTGAACCCATGCTTTTGCCTGTTTCCAGTGCCTCAGCGATTTCTAGGAAGGTTTTCTGTATGAGCTGTTTTTCGTTCATTTCATTCCCTCCTATTCTGCCATTGATTCAGCAAGTTTTCTCATTGCTTCTGCAATCAGACCCTTAACCTTTCCTTCATCCATTCCTGCGGCTGCTCCGCCGGCTGCGTCTTTCTTATTTTCGTTAGCTTCCATTATGAAGGAAACGCCGTCAAACAGGTTGGTCATTCTGCCAAGGAACAGTGAGCCCTTGCCGACTACCATGACCTTCTTCAAATTGCCGGCAACCATCTCGTCGATGGCATAACCAATGATCGGAACACCTGAGGGGATATGTCCCTGAGTAGGTGCAAAGCCTGGAACGCCATGGTTAACGATGAAGTCATTCAGAGCTGATTTTTCGATCTGGCCCTTCTTAACGGCCAAAGCTCCGATCATCTTGTAGTTGGCAACGGGAACGTCGCCTGCTCCAGCCGGCTTGGTGATATCGGGGTTCTGCATTTCTGCGGAATATAAATCGATGTCGGTGATCTTTAAGCCGCCTTTATCAAGGGCTTCTGTAACCAGAGCAGAGATGACCGCCTGGGGTGCTGAACCGGTACCAACGGTGTGTTTACCAGTGGCTGTGGTATTGATGATTGGGGAAACGCCGTCATCCCGAGTGACCAAAACGGCAAAGCCGGCCAGGACATCTTCCAGAACAGGCAGACCCTTTTTGACATGGTCTTTGGCATTCATGCCAAGCTTGGCGGTAGCTCCGCCGGCAACCACGACAACTGACTTGTAGACATCAGCTTTGACCAATGCGGCTGCATGGATCAGGGCATGAGTAGGCGCTGCGCAGAAGCCTCTGGTATCAGATCCGGTGGCGTTGACATAGCCTGACAGTTCAGCGATTGCTTTGGCAAAGTTGCCGCCGCCTCTCTGGTTCATATCGCCGCAAGCTTCCTCGGAACACTCAATGACATACTCAACTTCTGACAAATCCATACCGGAAATCAGGTTCAAATGTCTGGCAGCAATAACACCGGATGCCTTAACTACCAAATTCTCAAAAATGATGTGGGCAGTCAGGTTGGAGTCGATGTCATGGGCACGCTTGATGCAGCCGACGGTCTTGCCGTTGAAGATCAATTCTTCGGAATGTTCCTGATGGATGGATTTTTCGATGGCTTCAATATCGCCGCCGTCTTTGAGGGCTGCGATGTCCGCTTCATTGAAGATCGGATTGGCAGCCATGTTCTTTTTGACATCAGCGGTGAATTCCTTGGACAAGGTGACCAGGTCAAACGCATCCGAGATCTTCATCATGGCGATGAATTCATCCTCTGGCATGATTTCACCGTATTTGCCAACTCTTTTGCCTTCAACCGGGGCGTTGCACCAGGGTTCAGGAATGTCTCTAAGATCAGTCGGCTTCATGTTCCCGATGTATACCTGGTTGGGAGCATAGTTAACAACATCGGCATAAGGTCTGATGTGTTTTTCAACATTCTTCAAGAAATCAGAATCAGGGCTAGTGACCTTCTCAGTTAAAACAGTAGTTCCATTGTGTACGATCATGTCTGGTGTGTGCACCAGGATATAGCTGGCACTTTTGACAACAGGTTCCATTTAATTCCTCCTAAAATTTCCATTTCTAAAATCATTATGGTTGTAAAACACGTTATGAGATAATTATATCATATTTACTATTTTAAAAAAGCTGCACGCATAACGTGCAGCTGATTTTTTTAGTCGTTAAACTTGCCGAACTGGCTTCTGATTTCCTGCATCTTAGCGATGATGTCGTCCACTTCAAGGACCATTTCCATCATGCCGATCTGATCATCATAAACCTCTGAATTAACTTCATCCTTGAATTCAGGCTCAACACAGTGATAAACTCTCAGTCCTAAATCTACTCCAGCCAAAGGTCCCGCATATGTAGGGTCTCCTGCGGTAACTGTTTCTGCTGCCAAACCGGCAGACTCGGCTTCACTGGCACCAATGATAACCACAACATTTTCAGCACCGTACTTTTCGGATGCTTCCAATACTCTCTTCTGGTTCTCAAGGTCCATTGCGCCGGCGGCTGTTCAGACGAAACACTCCGTCGAGGCGAAGATTACTTCACAGTCAATATCTTTGATACATTCAGCAATGGCAGGAGCCGGAATTCCGTCTCTGTCGCCAATGATGATGATCTTTTTCCCATCATATCTTGACATAGTTCCTCCACATTATTTTTTTATTTGTCGATGTGCTCGACATAAGCATTATAAGCGGTTCATCCAAAAATATCAAGCTGTCTTTATAAACAACCGGATTGAATGTCCCAAAGAATGTCCCAAAGGATAAAAAAAGTGTCGGCATTGGAACATTCGAGTAGCGCCAGTCAAAGATCTATTGCTTTCTTTGACCGGCGGTATTACTCTATTTTTCTTTAAAATACGGTTACGCCGGTAACTGGGGTGCCCAAAGAAGCGACGGCTCTCTCAGTCAAGCCTCTTCTCAGCTTATACTCAGCGTCTGGCTCCAGGTTGGGATTGCCAGTGGGATATGGGATTGCTACAGTCGGAACGATTCTGTTGGCTCCTACTGCCTTGGAAATAGTGATGATGGTTGCCATGTGCACGATCGGAATGCCAAATCTTTCGATTTCTTTTACCATTGCTGCTCCGCAGCGTGTGCAGGTGCCTCAGGTACTGGTGAGGATAACTCCGTCAACTCCGGCATCCTTCAATTCCTGTCCGATTTCCCGGCCAAACTTGATGGAAGCGCCGACTGCGGTGCCTGTTCCAGTGGTGGTATAGAACCAATCGTAAACTTTGCCGATTTTGCCTTCTTTTTCCATATCTTTCAGAGCGTCAAACGGAACAACTCTGTCCGGGCTGGCATTGGCGTATTCAGGATCGTATCCGCCATGGATGGTGCAGTAGCCCTTGCTGAAATCTTCCAAAGCGCTGATGTTATATTTGCCCCATTTCTGAGCTGATGCGGACTGGATTCTGTCAGGGTTGCCAAGGGGAACGATACCGCCGGAAGTTACCAGGGCGATGGTTGCCTTGGTCAGATCAGGGATTGCTGCCGCCGGCTCAACCAGATCGAAGGTTGGCATAGGCATTTCTGTTGTAAATGGCTGGTCGTTAAGTCTTAACATAAGCATATCAACAGCTCTGGCAGCGCCGATTTTATCGCCGACTTCTGTGATCCGCTTGCCTTGCTTGAAATATCCGTCAACGGATGGAACTAATTTCTCTCCGGCTAACAGCTTCTTGGCAACATGTGCCATCAAGGGCAGGGCTGCTCTCATATCTCCGGCGCTGTTTCCGGTAGGTACGGTATAAGCTTTGAGCTTTGTGATTTCAAGGCCTGGATTCTCTTCATACATTCCGGAAACGACTGGGAGGTCATATTTATCGGTGACGTATTCAGCAATTGTTGCTGATGCCATTCCGTAACGGCCTGCGTTGAAGGATGGTCCAACAACGACCAAATCCGGCTTTATGGTATCCATGGCTTTCTTGAATTCAGCCAGGGCTTCTTCTTTATGTTCGTTGATGTAGTTATCGCCGCAAATAAAGGTAGCAACTACTTTTCCGGCTCCTGCTAATTCCTTTTCGAATCCCATTGCGGGACCAACCGGTTTGTCAGCTAAAATCGGAGCGATGCCAGCTTTGTCTTCGCCGCCGATTTGGCCGAAGAACTGGTTTACATAATATAAAATTTTCTTTTCCATGTTTCTCCCTCCTAGTACTCGGTAACTGTCAAGTTGTGATAGCCGATTTCCGATGTTGCACCAATTACTGCATTAAGCTCGCACTTAATTTCACCGGTTTCCTTGTTATAGCTGCCTGCCCATCCGCCTGCCAGATTGGCAATGGCTTCCGGGTTGCCCAGGATAACATCAGCCTTGGGCAGAGTGACCACGTGGGATACATTACCAGTGGAGACAACTGCTCTGGCCAAAGGATTAACGTCAGCCAGCGGCTGGCTTGCGCCATCCCAGCCAGCGCATTCATCAGTGATCAGAACGGCCTTGATGCCCTGCTTCTCACATCTTTCAGCGATCATAACCAGATCGGAGTCCGGATTGCCGTAGCCTTCTTCAGATACGATGATGCCATCGGCTCCCAGAAGTTTACAAAGCTTACCAGTGGTATCACATGAACGGTATTTGCCAGCTAAAGTGGTCAACTCAGGAACCATAATGGCACCAATGAAGTTAATTTCTTTGCCGTGCTTTTTGATTAATTCCAGGATTACTGAATTGTTCTGATGCTGATAGGTAGTGATCTTATCGCAGGCTGCTACGCAGTTACCGGATACGACTGCTCCATCAAGCTCTTCTAAGGGGTGCAGCAGGGTCGGAATGATCAGCTTGGCATCGTGTCCATAGATATAAGTATCATGGAGCAGACCCTGAGTGATCATCATTTCAACATAAAGTACTCTGGGAAGATTAGGATATTTTTTGGATTCTTCCACATTGCCGCCGATTTCAAAGACCTGGGTCTCGTAAACGGGAGCATTCTTGGCAATTTCACCGACGTACTCAGCGATGGACAAGCCTGCCAGTCTGACTGCTTTTTCATGCTCGTGAGGTCTTAATCCGTCAACTACCTTTAAATCCACAACGATATTGAATGTCTTTGAGAATGGAGTCCATTTGGCTCCCTCTCCCCACATGTCAACTACGCCTTCCTGGAATCCAACGATATCTCCGATGGTCATGATGGCAACGCCTTCCAATACGTTGTAAGCACCATATCCAAGCTGGCCGATCTCAGTGGTAACTCCAGCAAATCCTTTGACACCCTCAACTTTGACTCTTGGCTCGATTACATCCTTTACAGGAATAATTCTCACCTTTTCGCCTGGTCTTGCGATATCGAATTTTGCATCCGCAATATCCAGAAGTCCCTTTGCAAAATCAACCAGTTCTTTTTCGTTCAAAATCAACTTGTCGTTTTCTACTGCGTTTTTGTCTCCAAAAACAACATCATTGATTCTGACCTTGCGTCTTTCCAGTTTCAATACTAACCCCTCCTAGTTTCCTAAAGTTTAATTCCCAACCGTTCTATTTCTTTAAGAGCTTCAGTTAGAAGCTCATTATCGATGATTTGATAGTCGACTAAATTCCGATAATCCACCGTGTGTTTCCCCAAAGCAGTTGTATATTTTATGATGGCTGATTCCACCGCATTGACAGAATCCAAATCAATATCCCCGGGGTCGTCCGTTAATACGATCGTTCGAACCGGTGAGTAGTACATTCTGCCGCTGGCTGCCAGTGGGGAAGTTATGAGTTTATGGCCTTTATGTACAAGATCCCGGGCACTGTAAAGCACATCACCCTGATCACCATCAACCCATTGATTGATATGGTTGTCTTTAATTAGTATATTGTTTGTTAAAATCATAGCACTGTACCCCCGCTAATATACTAATTGTATTTTAGTTAAGTGTCAACGAAGTACATTGGATTTTTTTTAAATTTTTATAAGGTTTTCAGTGCAGTCACAAAGAACAAAATTATTTTGGACTATCAGCATCTCATTGCGACATTATTATACCATACTTTGTTAATCGGTTTTTAGTACGAAACAAAAAAATAATACGTTTGTTTTTTTAAAAATCAACAATCAGCTTCTTAGCAGCTGTGCCAAAACGCGGCCATTAATCTCTGTAAACCGAGGGACCGCCATTGATAAATGAATCTCAATAACTCACGATTTGCCGGAAGCCTAGAATATGGCTTCCTTGATCCTTGAAACAAAATCGTCGATATGTTCCCGGGCATAATTCTCGGCATCATCCTCATTCCCTTTTTCAAGGGCAGCGATGATCAGTTTGAAGGTGCGGGTAAACAGTGACATGTCGTCAAAATATTCATTGCAGTAGTGCCACAATCTTTCCGTATGGACATGGAGCTCCCCGGCAGTTTTTTCCAGCCATTTATTGTCACTGGCCATAAATATAATGTCATGGAATTTTTGGTCTTCGTTAATGGCATTTTGATAGTCACTGGTAGTGGAAAAAGATTCCAGCTTTTTTACAATAACTTTTAATTCAGCGATCTGCTCCCGGGTGATATTTTTCACCGCCATTCTGGTGGCGTAAGGATCCAGCAATTTGGTAACCTCAAATAAGCCCTTCATGTTCCGAAAGTCGATGGCAGAAACCTGAGCGCCGTATCTTGGGACAATATTCAACAGTCGGTCCCTTTCCAATTCCTGCAAAGCAGTTCTTACCGGTGACCGGCTGACTGAAAATTCTTCGGCCAGCTCCAGCTCGTTGAGGATTTGGCCGGGTTTATAGTGAAATTCTATTATCCTTCGTTTCAACGTGGTGTATAAACTATTTCTATCTGTTTCCATGGCACTATCCCCTTATGAACTCCATCTACACTATATAATATTTCTTTCCGGAATAACAATTAATTTTA
>CAZOTM010000097.1:0-7612 GCA_964582675.1 uncultured Clostridiaceae bacterium | reverse complement strand
ATGTACACAAATTGTACATCCAATTTTCATGAATGCACTCTGCCCATGTCCAAATTATACAACTTATAAGTTATATTTTCAACAAGGCACAACAACACCAGGAAAGCGCCGCAATCTCATATCAAGCAATAAATGGCTGTAAAAAGTGGCTGTCGAATATCCATTATGGATGTTCGACAGCCACCAAGCTTATATTATTTTTTAGAAGGACCCATTAAGCCCCGGTTTAAAACAGGCTGCTGGGAGTTGTTCCCAATCCAACGCTTCTCCCAAGGACTTTTCGAAACAGGCTTCCTTACTTCAAATAAGCCGGGATGATCCGCTTGAAGGTTTCGATGAACTGCAGGTATTGATCCACCTCGATGTGTTCATCGATTTTGTGGATGACATTGAAATTGCCCGGGCCGTACATGGCAATATCCATGGTTTTATTTCTGCGCCGTAATTGGGCCGTGTCGGTGGTGCCAGGCAGGCAGATCAATTCTAAATTGGATTCGTGGGAGTTTTCATGGATGACTTTGATCAAGTCAGACTCCGGATTGGATTCCACGGGAGGCATATCGGCAATGACTTCCAGTTCCAATTTGAAGCCTTCCCGCTTGTTCAGTTCATCCACCACGCTTTGCAGTAAGGCGGTCACCTGGTCATTGCCAAATTCCGGGATGGTCCGCATATTGGCTTGGTACTGGGCATAAGCCGGGAGGGAATTGATTTGGGCGCCGCCGGAAATCAACGTGACATTATGAAGAGTCCGCTTTAACTTTGGGTTCTCATATTTTTCAATGATCTCATCCACGGCGGCCTGGACAGCCACCATGGCATCCCGCAAATGGTGGATGGCATTTTGCCCCAAATGGGGGGATGAGCTGTGGCAGGCTACCCCATAGGATTTCATCGTATAGTTGTAGGATCCGCCATGGGCATACAAAATGCGGCCATTGAAGGGCTCAGCCACCAGGACAGCATCCAGATCGTCCCCATAGCCCATATCTGATAACTGCCTGGCCCCGGCTTCTCCGGATTCTTCCCCCACCGTGGCCAATAAACGGATGGTTCCCTGGTAATTGCCCTTTTCCTTGGCGTCGATCATGGCAATGATCAAAGCCGCCAGACCGCTTTTCATGTCGGAGGTTCCCCGGCCGTACATTTTGCCATCCACAATAGCAGCTCCATAGGGATCCTGAGACCACAGGCTGGCATCGCCGGCGGCAACCACATCCATGTGCCCGGAAATTCCCAGGACCTTCCCCTCCCCATTGGAAATTTCCGCCACCAGGTTGCTCCGGCCCGGGCTCAATTCAATCATTTTCGAATCGATCCCATGGTCTGCCAGCAACTTCTGGATGTAGCGAGCGACTTCCGCTTCGTTATCATTCTCTGTTTTGATGCGTGTAATGTCCTGTAAAAATTGGACTGCTTCAGCTTGGTTCATTTCTTAGACCCTCTTTCAATATCGTAATGTAAATCTTTACTTGATTATAATTTTTTATTTGGAGTCGGTCAAATTCCCGAATCCTTGCATTTCAGCAATTAGAATCTTCTTTTTAGCAGTTAGAATCTTCTTTTTAGCAGTTAGGATCTTCTTTCTTAGCAGTTATAACCTGGTTTTTAAAAGCCGGGGGCTTTGATTTTTATAGCCTGCTTCCTTCCTTTTCTACTATTGGGCTTGGCTCCAAAATTGATCAAATGCCCTATGGATGGTCCCTAGGTCGGATCCTTATGGGCTGCATCTTCCCGTCAAAGCCTTCTTGTTTATCCTTGTTTATCCTTGTCAGATCACTGCAAAATGTTGGGGCCAGGCCGATTGCCCAACCCCAACATTATTTATTGAAACTGCTTCGTCCCGCCTATTTTTTTCCCACGGAAAACATTTCCTCCGAACCAAAATCCATGTATAGTTCCAGGGCTTCAGCAACCCCTGGGAGTGAGGCATATTTTGAAATCAGTTCTCGGATTGAACCCTCTTGCGTATTGATGAATTCAGTGAAGCTGTTTTCCCCCATGCATCTTTTCAGTTTGGCCAACTCGATCAGGAAGGCTGCAACGCTCTTGGCGGGAATGTCGCCATAGGCTGCGCCGAATTTCGTAGTCCCCTGGCCGAGCTTTCCGCCCAAAGTCATTGTATAGGCAGGAATCAGCCCGTCATCCGTCTTCTTTACCCTGCCGCTGAAGCCGATTTCCCCGATCTGGTGCTGTCCGCAGGAGTTTGTGCAGCCTGAAATGTGAATCACGGGGAGCTCCCCAGCGAGGCTGTCGGGAATCCCCCGGAATGCCTGCTTGATGTCGGCCAGAAGCCCGCGGGAGTGAAGGAGTCCTGGATTGCAGACGGTGGCTCCCACGCAGGACACTGAATTGCCAATGTTAAAGGGTGAAATCAGCGTTCCGGCAATCTGGATCAATTGGTTGAGATCCCGGTCTTTCAAGTCCCGCAGGAAGAAACCCTGGGTCATGGTTAACCGGATCGAAACTTCATAATCCAGGCTTTGGAGAAAATTCAGAAGATTCTTCAAATCTTCGGCTTCTATGCTTCCACCCTGGGGATGGAGGTACAATGCATAGCGGGACCCTTGTTTTTGGGGGAAAACCACATGTTCATATTCCCGGCTGATCACCTCACCTGGAAGAGGTGAGGTCCCGTCATTGGCTGCCTCAGGTTCAATCTTCAGGTCAAGCTGTTTTTCGCTTTTCACTTTTTGGAGGTATTTATTGAATAATTCGACAAAGTTGTCTTCTCCCAGCCGGTTCAGCACGAATCTAAGTCTGGCCTTGTGCCGGTTGGTCCGGTCGCCTTCCTTTTCAAACAGTTCTTTCACCGCCTGGACATAGTACAAGCTTTCCGAAGCCTCGATGAACTCCTCGATTTTCAGGGCTGGCCTGGCGCCGCCCCCCAGGCCGCCCGCGATGTATACTTCAAACCCCCGCTTGCCGCCTTCCACCCTGGCGATGAAGCCAAGATCGGCAATTGTGGCATTGGCAGTATCCTCGGCGGTGTTGGAAAAGGCGATCTTCAGCTTTCTTGGCAGGGAGAATGCGCCGGGTTCCCCCATGAGGTGGTTGGTAGCTTTTTCCATGTAGGGCGTAACGTCGAAAACTTCATCGGGGGCTGCCCCTGATAAGGGTGAGCAGGCAATGTTCCGCGTGCCATCCCCCCCGGCGCCCCGGGTTGTCAGCCCGGCCTGGAGGAGGTCTTCAACGACATCCGGGAGGTCAACTAACTTAATGTGATGCAGCTGGATATCCTGGCGTGTGGTCAACCTTATGGTTATGCCATAGTTTTTCGAAATCTTTGCAATGGCCTTGAATTGATCCAGGGTGATCATCCCCCCGGGGGTTCTGGGCCTTACCATGTATGTGCCCCGGGATCCCTCCCCGTAGACGCCCATGGCGGAGCCGAAGGATTTAAACAAGTCGATTTGCCCGGTTTGGAACAATCCGACATCCCTTCTGAAATCAGCGGCGTTTTTCACCAGTTCTTCGGTAATTAATATCATGCAGGTTTCTCCTCTCGTGGTTCGCTCATAACGAAACGGTTTGTATTCAGTCCAACTGGCTGGCAGTAAACAAGCGGCTGTTGCCGCTCTTAAGTGATAATATCCAAATCCTTGGCGGATATGATTTTGCCTTTAAATTTTAATCTGACTTCCGCGATCATTTCGGCTTCCCGCTCGGCTTCGCTCACCAGTCTTCCGGTCTCATCCGGGGCAGTCATAAATAGCTGATGATAAAAAACCAGCTGGCCGGGATCCACTTCTTCCGCGATTTCTGCTAAGCCCTTGCTGGTGGTATGAACCCGCAGATGATATTTTTTCCACTTGGGATCCCTTTGTTGAACACCCCTGGCGGAGATAACCTCGTGGATCAAAATATCACAGCCCCTGGCGTGGTTGATCAAATTATTATTGTAGCAGGTATCCCCGGAGATGACGACTACCTTGTCCGGGGTTGTGAACTTGTAGCCATAGGCTTCAAAGGGCGGATGGTCCACTAAAAAAGCTTCCACAGTTATCAATTCATCCTGATAGACGACGCCTTCGCTGATCTCCACGGCCTGGACTTCAATCCCCCTTGGGTTGGCCATTTCCAAACCATACAAGCGGGCCTCAATATCATCCCCATAGGCTGCCAGCAGGTGTTCCACCATTGGTTTCACACCCTTGGGCCCAAATATCCGCAACGGGGTGGTTCGTTCCAACACCCAGGGGGTGAACATCAAATCAGGCAGTCCTATGGTATGGTCAGAATGGGTATGGGTCAAAAATGCGATGTTCAGATGCTTCGCCTCCAGGGCAGAGATCCCCATTCGATTGGCCCGTTCCGCCTGTCGGACAATTCCAGTCCCGCAATCAACTAAATAGGAATTCTCATCGACGACGATGGCCACGCTTGGTCCAGACCGCTCAGGTACTGGATTGGGCGTGCCGGTCCCCAACATGACAACCTTGGTTCTAGATTCCATAGTCATTTTTTCCCTTCGCCTCCAAATTATTGTTTGCTCGCTGGTATCGCGGGTTCCTGGGCTGGTTCCATGGTAAAACCGGTAAAGCCGTAAATCATATTGATCAAGATCGTAAAGTAGGCAAAGAACAAGTAGGGTATGAATTCCAATGCCTGTACTCCCAGGATGTTTTGTGCGAACAAAGCCGGCACGCTCCAGGGCACCAGATTGATGCAGATGCAGCCGATGGACTGGGCAACCCGGCCTAAGTTCTTGGGATGCAAATGAAACTCCTGATAGGCGTTTTGAAACATCCGGGCCGGGATGATGATGGCTAACAGCTGGGCCCCGGTGGCAAAAGCGGTGACCAGACTGCTGAGTATCGTCACGGTAACCAGTTGGCCAACGGAAGATACTTTCTTCATGATGATTTCCAGGATGAATTGCAAAGAGCCGATCTCTTCCAGGATCCCGCCCAAGGCAACGGCCAGGGTCAATAAGATGACGGTGGCGCCCATGGAATTGATGCTGCCCCTGGTCAATCGGTTTGTCCCATGACGGTATTTCATAGTTTGTAATACCATCGGCGTTAATTTTTTAGTTGATTAACTGGTTGTAATATTCAAACGGACAATACCATGGCCAGGGCAGCTCTAAAAGCCGATTCATTTATTTATCAGATGACACAGGCATTCCAAATGAGAACTACACTCGAAAAAGTTAACCCGAAACAAAAGAAACGGAAGGCGCTTACTCTCTCCGGTCGATTCTGTTCCTTCTCATATCATCTCAATCTCGGAAAATACGATATCGATGACTTGCCGCAACAAATCCTGCGGAAGTTTTTCTATCACCTTATATTCTCTGACCCCCAAATCCAGAGCCTTTATGTGCTCACATAATATTACTCCAGTTGTATTTGTCCTTTCATCAAGCTCAATATGCAGTGGGAATTTGTTGTTCGTATTGGTGATTGGACAAACAATGGTTAGGTGGGTTTTTTGATTGAAAATGCTGTTGCTTATTACCACTGCTAGTCGATACCCTGATTGTTCATGTCCGGCTTGAGGATTGAAATTAAGCTTTATAATATCTCCTTGCTTCACCATATTTCTTTACCTTCCGGCTCTTCCCAATCAATTTGGGTTGGAACATATTCTCCCTCAAAATTATCAAATAATTCTTTAATATTTTTTCTTTTTGTCTCCATTTTTTCAATTACTAACTTTCCTTCCTCCGCTTTTATGGTTAATTGCTCATTTTCTTTCCAATTAAGACCTTCCAAAAGGTATTTTGGAAGTCGAATTCCTTGACTATTCCCCCATTTTTGAATTTTGACAGCCATTGATAAGTCCCCCTTAGTTTGTTTATACATAGTATATACCACTTAAGGGGGGTTTTCAATTATCTATAAAAAGTAATTTGGATTTAATCTCAGGTTGGATAGGAATTCTTATCCAGCCTGGGTAAGGACTCAACAAGGAATATTTCTCTTAAGGGAAAGGGGAAATGCCCTTTAAGGATAACCAGCTCTAATCAACTTTCGGCAGCTGCCCCATGATGTACGTGTTCGGACCCACAGAGATATTTAAGTGAGGTCAAGGCTTCTGCGCACTGAATTTCATCTGATAAGGTCCATCTACTGCAAGGGACAATCGTCTGGTTCACTATGGTTTCAAAAATCGGATCAATCACTCAGGGGATAACCCGGCGGAAAATTGGAGGCGGTGGAGTGAAATGGTCATCCGGTGCATTGGAATCGTGCTGTGCTAAATTGGATTATTCGGTTAATCTGAAAGCCTTACTTTGTTTTCCTCAGCTGATAAACTCGCTCTTCTGAAAGAATGGTTTTTGAAAGAATCGGTTTTTCAGGCATAGTCTGCAGCCTCCCAAGAATACCTGGCTTATTGTATAATATAGTTATCTATGATCTAAATCTATTATACGAGGAGGGTGGCTATGAGCCAGTCCGCGAAAGACAAGCTGCACCGCATCATATTCGAGGCCGATACGCCCGCCGGCCGCGCCTTTGATGTCGCTTTGATCCTGTCCATCTCACTGAGCAGTTTCTTCATCGTGCTGGAAAGCGTCGAGACAATTCAGGTTCGTTACGGGCCCCTGCTCACCTTGATTGAATTGTTTTTCCTGCTCCTCTTTGTGGTGGAATTTCTCCTGCGCCTCTACATCGTCCCCCGGCGCGGCCACTACATTTTCAGTTTTTTCGGCATGGTGGATATGTTTTCGATCCTGCCAGGCATTGCCGCATTTTTCTTTCCGGCGGTGCGCTACCTCATGGTCATCCGCATCTTCCGGCTGCTGCGCCTGTTCCGGGTGTTCAAGCTGGTGCGCTATATGGAAGAATCCAGCGCGCTGCTGCGGGCGATCCGCGCCAGCCGCCCCAAGATCACCGTCTTTTTGCTGACCATCTTTTTTATCGTTATCTTTACCGGGTCTCTCATGTATATCGTCGAAGGACCGGAAAATGGGTTCAACAATATCCCAGAGTCCATGTATTGGGCCATCGTCACCGTCAGCACCGTAGGTTATGGGGACATCTCCCCGCAGACGCCCCTGGGCAAAATGCTGTCGGCACTGCTGATGATCGTGGCCTATGGCATCATCGCCGTCCCCACCGGCATCATCACCAGTGAGCTCTCCAACGCAGCCCGGCGAAAAGCTGACGGACTGCCTTCCTGCCATCACTGCGGGGCTTCGGATCACAGCCCTCGGGCCCGCTACTGTCATCAATGCGGAGAAAAACTGGACTGAATCCTCTGATTCGAGATATCAGAGGAACGCCCCCTGAAAATCCCCTCCAAGACAGATCAGGCTTCAGGAGGTCAGACATCAGGGGATTCACCGAAAACAGGCTGCAGAAGGATCGAATGGACGATCACTTCTGCAGCCTGTTTTCTGTTTGTCTAACTTTAACAGATAAAAAACCGAATCTGTATCTAATTGAGTTTTACTCCAGGGGCGGGGTTTTCTCATCGGCTTCCCAGATGGCCCAGTTGGACGGACGGGCGTATTTGGTTACGGAAGACATTGCATCCACGGTCTGGTCGCGTTTGCCGATGACGACTGCGCCGATCATGACCACATTGCCCTCCACATCGTATTCAGACTTCATGAGTCCCCAGCCCCGCTTGTAGCTGCGTCCGCCGATGAATCGGCTCA
>CAZOTM010000096.1:0-7797 GCA_964582675.1 uncultured Clostridiaceae bacterium | reverse complement strand
GCAAGGAAAACCCAGTTCCCTGGGTTTAAGAAGAATTTTGGTGCGTAGTTACTATAATTATTGTAATAAATTGATATCTATAAAATAATGCTGTATAATTAATGGGGTATAGGAGCATTTTATTATTCAATGCCAAAGGAAAAGTCAGTCGCGCCAAGTCCATTCGGATTGTTTGAACATGGCGATGGGCTGGTTTTTCTGTCCAATGCACTACTAAATTATTTGATCAGGGGGGATTTTATGAAACGAATTACTACACTTGTTATGGCATGTCTGATGTCAGCTGCCATCCTGGCAGGCTGTGCGGCAGGTACGACTGCGACAACGGCTGCGGGGACCTCCGCGGCGACAACAGCAGCGGCAACAACAACGGCGGCAAAGCCATTTGAGGGCGAAACGCTCAGTATCCTTTTGGCCTACGGCGGTGCTCAGGCTTCCTTTGCTAACTTCACTGAAAAGACCGGAATCAAGCTGGAATACCTTGATATCTCCACCGGCAAGGCCCTGGCGCAGATGCAGGCTGAAGGCGGCAAAACCACGGCAGATGTCTGGTTCGGCGGCGGAGTCGACAGCTACCTGGCAGCCAAGGATTTGGGGTACCTGGAAAAGTATGTTTCCCCGGAAGCTGCAAAGATCGATGCCCAGTTTAAGGATGCTGAAGGCTATTGGACCACGCTGGCCCTGGTGCCGGCAGGTTTTATGGTAAACAACAATGTGCTCAAGGAATTGGGTCTGGATGCTCCGAAAACCTGGGAGGATCTGGCGGATCCCAAATACAAGGGTGAGATCATCATGGCGGATCCTGCCATCTCCGGTACCCAGTATGCCATCCTCAACGGCCTGATCCAGGCCCTGGGCGAGGAAGCCGGCTGGGACCTTTGGACCAGGATCGATGCCAACTGTGAGATCTATGCCAAGGGCGGCGGCGAACCGGCTCCCAAAACCGGAGCCGGAGAATATGCCATCGGCGTCCTGGCCATCACCGGCGGTGTCTATGAACTGGAAAAACAATATCCCGTCACGTTAATCGCCCCTGCGGACTATATCCCCTGGACTCCCGCGCCCATTGCCATCTTTGCCAACTCCTCGAAGAAGGAAGCCGCCAAGGTGCTCGTCGACTACATGCTGTCCAAGGAAGGACAGGAAGAACTGATCAAGGCGGACGCCCGCATCATGGCCAGACCGGATGTGGCTGTTCCTGAAGTCATGAAACAAATCGATACGACCAAGCTCATCAAGCAGGACCTCAAGCTCTTCGGCTCACAGCGTGAAGACTTGCTGGCAAAATGGAAAGCCATCGTCGAGAAATAAAGAGACAAGATAAGGAACTGCGCTGCAGTTCCTTATCCATTAAGAGGTTAATATGAGGAATTCATTCACAAGGTACCAGCGGGATCGATGGTTTGACCGGGTCATTTTATTGCTCCTGGTCCTGGGCATTCTCCTGTTTATTCTCTACCCCATCGTATCCGTCATCACTACCAGCTTCTATTTCCGGGGTGAGTTGACCCTGAAGAACTACATTGAGCTCTTCGATGCCCGGAACATCATCCTGATCCGCAACAGCCTGTGGATCGGCATTGCCACCTCCACCCTGACTCTCTTGTTTGCCCTGGCCATTACGATCTACAGCTTCGGACAGGGCGCCCGATTCAAAAAACGGATGGAGACATTGCTCATGGTCACCATGATTTCACCGCCCTTTGTATCGGCCCTGGCCTATATCATTTTATTCGGGCGGCGCGGCTTAATCACCCACAGCCTCCTGGGGCTGAGCATCAACCCCTACGGCTGGCATGGCATTGTAATCCTGCAGACCCTGGGGGGGATCTCGTTTGCTTCCCTCCTCCTCCTCAATGCCCTTGGCAATATCGACATCCGGCACATCTACGCCGCCCAGGATCTGGGCGCCAAACCCCTGGCGGCCTTACGCACCGTGGTGCTGCCAATGCTCTGGCCAACCATCCTGTCGGTGTTCTTTCTCCTGTTTACCTTAAATATCGCCGATTTTGGAACTCCCATCGTCATCGGCGGCAATTATCGGGTCCTGGCCACGGAAGCCTATCTGCAGGTCATCTCCACCCCGCACCTGGGTAAGGCTGCGGCCATCAGCATCCTAATGCTGCCGACTGCCATCATCGCATTTTATTACTACCAAAGAAGCTTCAGCCAAATGAATCTGTCCAACCTGGGGATGAGTGCCTGGAAAAACGAGAATTACCGGTTTCCCCTTCCCAAGTTTTTGTCCATTCCCCTGGGGCTGACGGTTGGGTTATTCTTCCTGGTCATGGTTTTAAAATACGGCAACATCTTTTTGTCCACCGTATCCAATACCTCCACCGGGGTCCTGACCTTTACGGACCGCTACATCCGGGAAATCCCCTTATCCTTTTTTAAATCCTTCCGGTCCAGTATCCTGCTTTCGGTGACGGCGGGGATCGTTGCGCCCATTCTGGGCATCCTCTTGGCCTACTATGTCCACCGCCGAAAAATGGACCGCCTGAAGCCCATCGAATTCATCGCTTCCCTGCCCTTCATCATCCCGGGGACGTTCTATGGCCTGGGCTACGTGGCGGCGTTCTCCCATCAGCCCATCATGATCCGCGGGACCTATCTGATCCTCATCACCAACCTGATTTATCGGCAGGTTTCCGTTTCCAACAAGACGGCCAATTCGTTTTTTGTCACCCTGGACAACCGCATCGAAAACGCTTCGTCGGATCTGGGCGCGTCCAGGGTGCAGACCCTGGCAAAAATTATCTTCCCCCTTACCAGGCCGATTTTTTATACCAGCTTCATCTCCATCTTCACCTCCAGTATGACCTCCATGGGCGCCATCGCCTTCATCGTCTCACCGGGGATGAACCTGGCCAGTATGGAACTGTTCGGCGCGGTGGAAAACGGAAAGTATGGCGTGGCATCGGTTATGGCCGTGTTGATGATCGGAATCATCGCTTTGGTCAATGTGATCGCAATTTTGTTGAAAAATCGAAAGAGGGCTGAATAATGTTTTTAGAACTGCAAAATCTACGAAAAATGTTCGATGCAGAAAACGGTCTGCGCAATATGGACCTCAAGGTGGAACAGGGGGAATTTATTACCCTGCTGGGTCCTTCGGGCTGTGGAAAAACCACTGTCCTGAATTTGATCGGCGGGTTTTTGCCCGTGGATTCGGGAAGGATATTGTTGGACGGTGAGGATGTCACCGACCTTCCCTCCGAGGAACGACCCATTTCCACAGTCTTCCAAAGCTATGCCCTGTTTCCCCATATGAATGTTCTGGAAAACGTCTGCTACGGGTTGCGCCATTTTCACCATATGAATAAGGCGGCCGCCATTCCCCTGGCCTATGAATACCTGGAGATCGTCGGGTTGAAAGGCTATGAAAAACAGCAGATCCAAAAGTTGAGCGGGGGACAGCAGCAGCGGGTGGCCCTGGCCCGCTCCATGGTCATCAAGCCCAAGCTCCTCCTCCTGGATGAACCTTTGTCCAATCTGGATGCCGGCTTAAGGGTCAAAATGCGGGATGAATTGAAGCAGCTCCAGCGTAAGCTCAACATCACCATGCTCTTTGTCACCCATGATCAGGAAGAAGCCCTGTCCATGTCGGACCGCATCGTGGTCATGGAAAAAGGCGAAGTGAAACAGATCGGCACGCCGGAGGAAATCTATCATCACCCAGGCTCCAAATACGTTTCAGCCTTTCTGGGTTCCTCGAACTTTATTGACCAGCCGGAGGGCATCTTGCTCCTCCGGCCGGAAGACATCACTCTGGAGCTGGACCCCGCATCCAGTGACTGCATCAGCGAGCGCACCTTTATGGGCTCCCATACCATCTATCGGGTGGCCACGGATCACGGTTTGATCACCGTAGATGCTGCCGGTATGGAGCAAAGCCATTTTCAGCCCAATGATCATGTCTCTCTGAAATATGGCAATACCGTCCTCCTGAAAAAGGAATAAACCAATTAAGGCGAAGCCGCGAAACTTCATACAAGTTCCGCGGCTTCGCCTGGTTTATTTCAACTGGAGAAAGAAGGCATATTTTCAACACCAGGGGATAATGGCATCTTTTTATCAGGAGCGAGAACAGCAATCCGCCAATGGACGGCTGTAATCAGCGGCTGCCAGCATCCGGGAAGATATGGGTTGAAAAATGACAATCATCCGTCGATCCTTAAGAGATGACAAACAAAAGTGTCAGATGACAGAAGAATGATGACAGAAGAATGATGACAGAAGAATGATGATAGAAGAATGATGATAGAAGTGAAAGATAGGGCTATACTAAACCTATAAAGCACATTAGAAAATGAGGTTCAGGCTTGAGGGCAGAACGAGCAGGGCTTCAAGGAGATTGTCATGTGGATTTATCTGCTGATGGGAACAGCGTTGATATTAATGGGTTTGGCGGTCCATGGATTGAAATGGTATTTTTTGATTTCCGGTTACAACACCATGTCCAAGGAGAAGCAGGCCAAAGTTGACACAAAACGCCTTGGCCGCCTGATGGGGCTGTATTCCTATGTCAACGGGGGGATATTCGTCCTGGTGGGATTGTTGCAGGGGCTGGGTTTTAAACCTCTGATCACCCCGGTCATTGGGTTTTTTATCATTTCAACCGGGTATTTTTTGGTCAAAGCCCAGAAGTATGATGGGAACATTTATGATGAAGCAGGGAAGCTTCGCCAGGGAGCTGGCAAGCAATTCGCGGTGCCAATTTTGATCACCCTTGCTGCCTTGCTTTTCACAGCCGGCCTGCTGTTTGTGTCAGCCCAGGCGACCAGGGTGACAGTGCTGGATGAGGGGATAGAGATCCATGGCATTTACGGCGAGGTGTATCCCTGGGAATCCATGGAGACGGTGAAGCTGGTGGATGAACTCCCCGCCATCGAACTGCGCACCAACGGTTCGGCCCTGGGCTCCAACTTGAAAGGGCATTTTAAAACCAAGGAATTCGGCTCCGTCAAGCTGTTTGTCAACACCGAAAACCCGCCGTTCATTTATTTGGAAGCAAACAAAAAGATTACAATTTTTAATTTAAGCCATCCGGAGGAGACCCGTGAATTGTCCAGGCGGATGCTCCAGAGAACCGACTGAACTCAGGCAGGGAATGATATCATTGGGAAAATACCAATGGATAAGGACAACCCCGGGCCTTACTGAAATGACCCAATAATCACCGGTTCCCTGGAGAATCTGACAGGAGGGATGGCTACATGGGGTAACGGAGTGGTTTTTTGATTTGAAATTTACTGATTACAAATTCATTGATTCAGGTGATCTGATTATTGATTCTCCAAAGGCCGGTCGGGTTGCCTATAAGAAACGGCTGGCTAATCGTTAGGCCAGCAGGTTATTTGTTAAGTTTTTTGACGCAAGGGCTAAAACAGCCCGGGATTGCGTATATTTACATATAAACAGCGATAAATTTTATGAAGGCGGTGACTGATTTGAAAACCAGGCTGGATCGAATCCAACGGGATATTGAGGAGCTGGCGAAGTTTAATGCAACTCCCGGCAAAGGACTCACCAGAATGTCCTTTAGCAAAGAGGACCGGGGTGCCAGGGAATATATTAAAAGGGAAATGGAGCTGACAGGGCTGAAGGTTTATGAGGATGCGGCGGGCACCGTGGTGGGCAGACTGGAAGGTTCGCTGACCGATGGACCAGTGGTCATGGTCGGATCCCATTACGATTCGGTGAAAAACGGCGGGAATTTTGATGGCCCGGCAGGTGTTGTGGCCGCTCTGGAAACAGCCAGAGTTATGACGGAAACAGGCTTAAAGCCAGCCTATCCCGTGGAATTCATCGCCATGATCGAAGAAGAGGGGGGCCGCTTCGGCGGCGGACTGTTTGCCAGCCGGGCCATGGCCGGCCGGGTGACCAGGGAAAGTCTCGACGCTTATAAGGACAGGGACGGTGTTTCCATTGCAGAAGCCATGACAGCCTTTGGCTTTGATCCGGAAAGAATCGAAGAGGCTGCGAGAAAACCGGAGACGGTAAAGGCTTTTCTGGAGCTGCACATCGAACAGGGACCGATTCTGGAGGCTGGCAATCAGGACATCGGTATCGTCGAATATATCGTCGGGATCTTTGAAGCGGAGATCACGGTAAAGGGACGGCCGGATCATGCCGGGACCACACCCATGGACATGCGGGCGGATGCTTTGGATGCTGCTTCCCAGGTGATCAGTCAGATCAGTTCGTTTGCCAAAGCTGCCGGAGAGGGCACGGTGGCCACCGTGGGGATCTTGAGTTTGCTGCCCGGAGCGGCCAATATCGTCCCCGGGGAGGTCAAATTTACCATCGACATACGTTCCAAGCAGGCTGAGTGCATCGCTGAGGTAAGGCGAAAAATTGAGAAGTCCCTGGCAGAAGCCGGCGCGGCCAAGGGTGTCAGCTATACTGTAGTTGAAAAACTCAGTGTGCCCCCCGTCAAACTGGCGGAGGATATTGTGGCTGTCCTTAACAAACACAGCGATCGTTTGGGGTTCAGGAAACAAACCATGCTGAGCGGAGCCGGCCACGATGCCATGGTCATGGCAGCCATCACTGACGTTGGGCTGGTCTTTGTCAAGAGCAAGGGTGGACGGAGCCATTGTCCTGAAGAGTGGACCGATTATGAGGATCTTCAAAAGGGGATCGAAGTGATTTGTGAAACCATCATGGAAATTTCAGAAGCCTGCGGACATAACTGAACCAGGAGGCAGCTGGAACCAAACAGAGCTTTGCATTGCGCGGTTTGACTGCACCATTCTCTGCTCCCTGGCGATCCGGTGAGGGGGATTGGATGGTCCCGATTCATTTTACAGCTGAAAAATGAAACCCTTTGCGGTATACTAATTGTAATGATGGTCAGTCGCTCAAAACTGATTTTGAGCAAAGAGGCTTTTTTGAAATTTTTTTCAGATTGCATCTGTCAATCCGATTTTTAGGAGGATCAAGTCCATGAAGTGGAAGGGAAGAAACCGAAGCACCAATGTGGAGGATCGGCGTGGGTCCGGCCTTGGCATGGGCGGTAAAAGTATTATTGGCGGCGGGTTTGGGATCGTCGCGCTCATCATCTACATGCTGTTTGGCGGAAATCCGGGGGATCTACTCAACCAATCCCAGGTGATTAATCCAGGGGCAGGGTCGGCCTACACCCAAACTGCCGAAGAACAGGCCCTGGCAGAATTTGTGTCCGTGGTCCTGGCTGATACGGAATATGTCTGGGGGGACATTTTTGCCGGTGAAAACCGCCAATATAAAAAACCTACGCTGGTACTGTATTCAGACTATGTCCAGTCGGCCTGCGGCACAGCCGGTTCTTCCACCGGACCGTTTTATTGTCCGGGAGACAGCAAGGTATATGTGGATTTGAGTTTTTATAAGCAGCTGCAGACCACCTTCAATGCGCCAGGGGATTTTGCCATGGCCTATGTCATTGCCCATGAAGTGGGCCATCATGTGCAAAATCAATTGGGTGTCATGGGCGAAGTTCAGCAAGCCCAAGCCCGGGTGAGCAAGGACGACGCCAATGAATTGTCGGTACGCCTTGAGCTCCAGGCGGATTACCTGGCGGGGGTCTGGGCTCATTATGCCGAGAACATGAACATCCTGGACCCGGGGGATATGGAAGAAGCGTTAAATGCTGCCAGTGCCGTCGGGGATGACCGGATCCAAAAGCAAAGCCAGGGCTATGTAGTGCCGGACAGCTTTACCCACGGAACCTCTGCCCAGCGCATGAGATGGTTCATGAAGGGCTTCGAGACTGGTGATTTGAGCCAGTGGGACACCTTCAGCGTCAGCGCA
>CAZOTM010000095.1:0-7849 GCA_964582675.1 uncultured Clostridiaceae bacterium | reverse complement strand
CCTTAATCCTATGAAACCGGCATTTGATATCACACGGACTGCCAGCTGGGCCGCTTTGGCCCATCTTGGCTTTTTCAAGATCGCCTTCTTAAGCCCCGGCCGCACTCTTTTCGGGTACGGTGCAGCACTGCGAAGCCCCTGCGGGCACGAGATCATCAAGATTGAGCCCCGATACGAGTATTGCTCATCGTTGCAGGGATACAGGAAAGTATGGTGGATTGCTGCGGTTGATGCCAGCCCCCATGGAATGATACGACACTGGTATGTTCCAACCCGCAGGATACAGTCTACCGTCGAGCTGATCCTTTCCCTTCAGAAAAATCATCACAAGAATTAATCGACCGGCGCGCCAGAAGCCGTAACAAATTCCAAGGGCATGGATACACAAAATGAACAACACAGAACTTTATTCCATGATCACAGAAAAGATCATTGCCAACCTAGAGACCGCCGGCTCATGGCGCAGGATGTGGAACCTGCCCTCCCCTGTCAGTCTGAACGGACACATCTACCAGGGCATTAACCGTCTTTTGCTATCTGCCGATCCCTATTCAAGCAGGGTTTACGGAACGTTCAAACAGATCCGCCACAGCGGGGGAGCAGTGAAAAAGGGGGAGCATGGCACCATCATCGTCTTCTGGTCCAGGAAAAAGAAGATCGATCCCGACAGCTGGGAAGAAAAGACCGTCTTTCTTTTGAAGTACTATTACGTCTTCAATTCCGAGCAGGCCGATTTTGATGAAGAAGGCCGGACAAAGATCTCCCGGATGAATGCCGATATTGCGGATCATCACCATGAGGTTTTTGCGGATGCAGAGAAAATCATTGCCGGGTATCCCAATCCACCGCGTTTTATCTTCTCGGACAAAGACGACAAGGCCTATTACTCCCCTGCCCTGGATCTGATCAGCGTCCCGCAGGAGAAATACTTTCAAAGCTCATCGGCTTTTTACAAGGTTCTCTTCCATGAGATGGGACATTCCACCGGCCATCCATCCCGGCTTAGCCGCTGTGACGGGATGATGAACCGCTTTGGGGATGAACTCTACTCAAAAGAAGAACTGGTTGCCGAACTCTGTGCTTCCTTTCTGGCCAGTGTCGCCGGCATTGATGCTGACATCCGCAATTCGGCAGCCTATATCAAAGGCTGGGCAAGCCACCTAAGGGAAAACACCCGGTGGATCCTTTGGGCTGCTGCCAGGGCGGAGAAGGCCGCCGACTTCATCCTGTGCAGGTATTCGGAGAATGACCGACATACCGAGGAACTGTTCCCCGAGAAAGAAAGTGTAATTGCAAGGGTGTAATAGAGCATTGCAATTTAGTCTTCAGATTGCGATAAAAGCCGTTCTCATTATAATGGGAACGGTTTTTTAATGCTCACTGGTTTTATTGACAAGGACAAAATGGTGTTCGCTACGCTCACGAAAATAGGGGTGCGCTTCGCGCTTTGAGAAGCGGAGTTCGCTGACGCTCACGCCATTAGGGGAGCACCCTTTTCACATATCCTTACCGAAAAAATCAAATTGTCATGACAACGCCGACAGGGCGCGGCGGGGCCCGTTTTCATCCAATCAAATTTATAGGGTATTTTTTGACCCTATAAATTTGAATATCAATGAAAACCATTCGCTGATAATAAAAAAACGGGTTTTTTGGGCCTCTTTTCCTTTGCTTTGCCCAAAGGAAAACCGGTGCAAAAGGAAAGGGCTGGGACTAATCATTGGCATGGTTGAAAGTTGGAAATAATCGCAATGGTTGTATAAGGTTGTCCGCTTCTCCGGGGACAATTCACAAATAAAAACTTATTCAAAAAATGGAAACCGTAAATCCATTGGAAACATGATCCATCAAAGTGCCTGCGCACGGTTACTAAAATTTACCGCGAAGTTAACCTCGTGAAAATATCCCTCCCTAAAGGCGGCGTCCTTCGGCAACAGCCGCCCGTTGGGTGCATTCAGATTTTCCCTGCGGAAAATCATGACCTGCACCTTTGTTCGGGAATTTTCACTACGGTTGTCCCCTTGGGCATAAATTTTCCTAACCAGGCCGTGCCAGATGCCTTAACAAATCCGCAGGGCAGCGGTAACCAACATGTCAAGATTAACTTCGAATGCGCTGAAACCGGTTAACGGTAAACCCAACGGAGACGAAAGGGTAATGGCAAAATCCATCCTCGTACCGGTCTCGATTCCTGCTGAAAAGAAAGGTGCAGATTTGCCGTCCAATCCCATGGAATCCTCCGCTCCTATCCAGGAGCCCAAAAAGGAGCTGACCATGCAGGAGAAGATCCTCAAGATCGAAAACCTTCAACTGGTCATTGAAAAGCGTGCAAAGCTGGTGCAAACCCGCTCTGAACTGGACCGGTTCCAGATCACATCCAATGATTTCAACTGTTCCATGCGTCTGAACGATTCCGATGGCAATGTCTTCACCACCAGTTTCACCCCCGGCATCAAGAAAGTCATCGATTTCCTGAAAACCTCCTTTGATTCAAGCATTGCAGAGGTCGAAGGCAAGATCACCTTCTGATCTCTTGGATCTTCGCTGTTCAGGGCGTCCAGGTCGATATGGCCTGGGCGCTTTTTTTATGATCGTAACCCAATATTTCATGAAGGATTTTTCAAAAAAAAATATTCAACTATTAGTAATAATGGAGTGCATTATTATTATATTTGTCATATACAATTGATTGATTACCTTAACATGTTACACGTTTTGTTATGTTGTTTTTAATTTTTAATTAATAACGGTCATGAAGAATCATAAGGGTTTCCGGATACTGGTCATCCTGGTGACTTTGACCCTTTCGGGTTACTCCCAGGAATACCTGTTGAATGAGGATTTCTCCACTGCTTCAGGGACGACCCCTCCGGCCAACTGGCAAAACATCGTAATCACAGGTCAGGCGGACTGCCTGTGGCATTTCAACAACCCGGGAAACCGGACGATCAGTTTCCCGGTCACCTCACCGTTTACCATCCTGGATGCACCACTGGTCTCACCGGATACAACAACTGAAACTGTATTCCTGGAATCCCCTTCATTCGATGCATCGCAGGGGGTGTTTTTCCTGCTGTTCTTCGACCATTACTTTTTTCCGGACAGCGCTGCCAGTGCAAAGATCTTCGCCTTTAACGGAACTGACTGGGAAGAAGTAACCTCATTCGATTCGTGCACTGCAAATCCTTCTAGTGAGGTAGTGGATCTGACGCACGCCATCGCAGGAAGTCCCGATGCAAAACTCCGCTTTCAATGGACCGGTCATGGCAAAGGATACTGGGCCATCGACAATATCAGCGTTTATTCCGCCCTGTATCTCGATGCAGGCACCCCGGCAATCGACAGCCCTGTTATGCCATTTGAAGCAGGCGTACAGGATGTGAAGGTGACACTGAAAAACTTCGGCTACGACACCCTGACCTCCGCCACCATCAAATGGACCGTGAATGGGGTAATGCAGCCGTCCTTACATTGGAACGGGACACTGCTGCACGGTTATTCTCAACCCGATATCAATATCGGCAGCTATGATTTTCAGGCTAAAACCGTTTACAACATCAAGGTTTGGAGTGAGATGCCCAATGGAATGCCCGATCCGAATCAGCATAATGATAGCCTGATAGATCTTATGAGTGCCACATTGTGTGGTAATTATACGATCGGAGGTGCAGATGCGGATTTCCAAAGTCTGGGGCAGGCAGTAGATTTTCTCAACAATGCAGGGATTACATGTGCTGTTGATTTTAAACTGAGGAGCGGGGCCTATACTGAAAATGTCGAGATAAACAGGATTATCGGCACTTCAGAAACCAATAATGTGACTTTTGAATCCGAAACAGGAGACAGCAGTGCTGCCATTCTTCAGGGAACATTCACGTTAAAAAACACCTCCAATATTATTCTCAAAAAGCTGAGGTACAATGGATGCAATCTTTTCAACACAAAATCGATTCGAATATTAAATTGTTTATTAAATGGTCCTGTTGGCGTTTATGACAGTTCACAAAACCTTATAATCAGTCGCAATAATTTCGATGGAGGGGGTTCTGGGATTGTCCTAAGAAATACGCTTAATAATGTTCAGATCACAGGGAATCTCATAAATAATAATTCCTATTCGGGCAATTATGTCGGGATAGGAGCATGGGGGGAAAGCCACGGTCTAAAGATCATTGGCAATGATATCAGGAACATGCTGGGCATGCATGGGCAGGCCTATGGCATCAGTGTTAATGCATCGGATACTGTCCTTATTCGGAACAATGTAATATCCAATTCTGATGCCGGAATATCTTTGAACGGTGGGCCTTTTATCGTTGAAGGCAACCGGATCAGCGGGAATAAAATAATGCGCTATGATTTCTATGGAATAGCAGCATCATGCTCAAATTCTATTCTGGCAAACAACTATATATTATGTGACAATAGTTACGTTACGGCCACAGGTATTCAACTGAACCAGTGTAGCAACACCACACTGGCTTTTAATACATCAAACATAATTTGTAACAGAGAAAAATCAAAATCGATCGAAGTTATTGGCGGTCACGACCTTAAGATTAAAAACAATATTTTTTCAAACAGCCTCGATGGATTTCCTGCATGCATTAACACATTTCCTGCAAATTCCTCGATGGATTATAATGACTATTATTCTCCTCGCAACAATATAGGGACTTTCAACGGAACTAACTATTTCACTTTTAACTCATGGCAAGAAGCCATCACTGATGAATCACATGGAATTTTCAGTTGCCCGTTCTTTGAAGATGATATCAATGTTACGCCTCATCAGATTTTATTGAACAATACTGGCATACCAGTCCCCGGTATTGCATATGATATCGATTCATCCATGAGGAATCTTACGAATCCGGACATCGGGGCCAAAGAATTTTCATCATGCACCGTGGATGCCGGTATCAATTTTATAAAAGAACCAACCAACCCACTTGTGCCAGGCGCGCAAAATATAATGGTTGTTTTACAGAATCAGGGTACATCCTCACTTACGTCGGCTACAATCAACTGGCAGGTAAACGGTTCTTTGCAAACCCCGTTTCAATGGACAGGCTTCCTTGACAGTGGTCAAAACATCGAAATTGTAATAGGAACCTACATCTTTCACTCGGCTGTTATTTACCAGATAAAGTCATGGACAAGCAATCCAAATAATGGCGCAGATTGTGATAATTTCAATGATACAATAGAATCAAGAATATTTTATACAAAATTGTGTGGTAATTATACGATCGGAGGTGAAGTTGCAGATTTCCAAAGTCTGGGGCAGGCAGTAGATTTTCTCAACAATGCAGGGATTACATGTGCTGTTGATTTTAAACTGAGGAGCGGGGCCTATACTGAAAATGTCGAGATAAACAGGATTATCGGCACTTCAGAAACCAATAATGTGACTTTTGAATCCGAAACAGGAGACAGCAGTGCTGCCATTCTTCAGGGAACATTCACGTTAAAAAACACCTCCAATATTATTCTCAAAAAGCTGAGGTACAATGGATGCAATCTTTTCAACACAAAATCGATTCGAATATTAAATTGTTTATTAAATGGTCCTGTTGGCGTTTATGACAGTTCACAAAACCTTATAATCAGTCGCAATAATTTCGATGGAGGGGGTTCTGGGATTGTCCTAAGAAATACGCTTAATAATGTTCAGATCACAGGGAATCTCATAAATAATAATTCCTATTCGGGCAATTATGTCGGGATAGGAGCATGGGGGGAAAGCCACGGTCTAAAGATCATTGGCAATGATATCAGGAACATGCTGGGCATGCATGGGCAGGCCTATGGCATCAGTGTTAATGCATCGGATACTGTCCTTATTCGGAACAATGTAATATCCAATTCTGATGCCGGAATATCTTTGAACGGTGGGCCTTTTATCGTTGAAGGCAACCGGATCAGCGGGAATAAAATAATGCGCTATGATTTCTATGGAATAGCGGCATCGTGCGCAAATTCTATTCTGGCAAACAATTATATACTATGTGAAAACAGTCACATAACGGCCACGGGGATCCAATTGAACCAGTGCAGCAACACCACACTGGCTTTTAATACAATAAATAAGAAGGAATCAAATACAGCGAGTAAGACACTTGAAATAATAGCTGGGACTAATTTGTCTCTAAAGAATAATATTTTTGTTAATCTTTCCCTTGGTCATAATATTTATTCTACAATAGACACAGATAATAACGAATGGGATTATAACAACTACTTCTGCACCTCTGATGAAATTGCTTGGAAGAACCAAATCCCATACTTTTCCCTCTCCTCCTGGGCCTCCGCCATCGGCGGCGAGGCCAACGGACTTAATCTTAATCCCTATTTCCTGAATGATGAGAGTTATAAAGTTTACCAATGCGGCCTCAACGGGGCTGGGATCCCGATCCCGGGGATTACCGATGACATCGAAGGGGATCTGCGCAGCCCGCTAGCCCCGGATATCGGGTGTGATGAGTTTGATTTTCCTTCCTATCTTTTTGGATTCGTTTTCAATGACCTGAACCACAACGGTATCCAGGATGAAGGGGAACCCGGACTGCCAAGCCGGCTCATCGCCATCGAGCCGGGGAATATCATCGCGATGACCGACAGCAACGGTGTCTGGACCGGCGATTATGTTCCAGCCGGGTCCTATCTGGCCACCGTTCACCTGCCCGACAACTGGCAGATGTCCACTCCTCTTTCGCAGCCCTTCTTCTTCATGGACACCACGACAACCACCCGGATCCCCGCCTTCGGCATGTACAGCACCGATGTCTGCCCGCGGGCCGAAGTGACCGTCACCGCTCCCAGGCTGGTTCGTTGCTCTCCTGAGCAGATGGTCTATGTAACAGCCAAGAACGACGTCACCGCCACCGGGGTCGTGATCGGCAGCTACGTCGATGTATCACTCGATCCCTTGCTTTCCCTTGATTCGGCATCCCTGGCTTATTCTTCGCTTGGCGAAAACAGGTATCGTTTCGATGTCGGAGACCTCAACCCGGGAGAAGAAGTAAACTTCAGCCTCAGCACGACGGTAAGCTGTGACGCGCTGAAGGATCAGACCTTGTGCATCCAGACCAACATCTACCCGGTCGATTCCTGTGCCATCGACACCACCCATACGCCTCCTCCGCCCAACGGGGTCATGCCCTGCAACCTCCCGTGGGATCATTCAAGCCTTTCGGTCGAGGGATGGTGTGATACCGATTCCGTTCGTTTCTCCGTCACCAACACGGGTCAGCCCGGTCATGGAGATATGGTTTGCAACTCCCCGGTGCGGGTCTACCTCGATACTGTCATGGTCCGCTTTGATTCAATCCAGCTTCCGGGCGGACAAATAAAATATTACGCATTCCAGGCCAATGGCCATACCTGGCGCCTGGAAGCCGATCAGCACCCGCTGCACCCGGGTCACTCCCACCCCAATGCCGTCGTGGAGGCCTGCGGCGATACCGCCAACTGGACCCCGGGGCTTATCAACGACTTCCCGCTCGACGATGCCGATCCCTCGGTGGATATCTACTGCGGGATGGTCACCGGCGACTGGCAGCAGGCCGAAAAGATCGGTTATCCCGAAGGAACCGGCGGGGAAGGCAACATTCTTCCCGGGCAGGGGATCCAGTACCAGGTAACTTCCAAAATGTGGGCATTGACACGGCCGGTCTGGTCACCATCCTTGACACCCTCGACATGAACCTCAACATCTTCACCGTATCACCCGGGGCATCGAGCCATCCGTACACCTTCCGGATGTTCGGCCAGCGGGTGCTCGAGTGGAAGTTCGAAGGCATCAACCTGCCTCCTTCCTCCGTCAATGAACCGGGCAGCCAGGGAT
>CAZOTM010000094.1:390-7868 GCA_964582675.1 uncultured Clostridiaceae bacterium | reverse complement strand
ATTTCAATCAAGGTTCCGGCAATGATCCGGACCATATTGTACAAAAACCCGTTGCCCGTGATGGTCAGAATGAAGCGGCCATCCGTCTTCCGGATGTCGATGTGGTGGATCGTCCGAATCGTGCTTTGCACCGAGGACCCGGTGGACCGGAACGCTTTGAAGTCATGGGTGCCCAAAAACCGGCCGGCGGCTTCCTTCATTTTATCATAGGACGGATCCAGCTTTTCCAAACTCTCATACCGGGAAGTTAAGGGAAATTCCACCCGCCCCAAGCGGAACGTATAGCTGTAGGTCTTTCTTAAGGCATCCTTGCGGGCATGGAAGTCCATTGGCACTTCACAGGACGATTTCACCCGGATATCCGGGGGAAGGACGTCATTTAAGGGGTACAGGAAGCGGTCCGGCGGGATGGAAGTTGCGCATTTGAAATTCAGGACATAGTTTCTCCCATGGACCCCCGAATCGGTTCTGGAGCAGCCGATGATCCGGAGCTTTTGCCCCGTTACGGTCTCTATCGCCTGTTCCATTTCACCCTGGACCGTTCTGCCCCGGACTTGGACCTGGGAGCCGCAAAAGTTCGTCCCATCGAATTCAATAATGAGCTTGATGTTTTTCATTATGGCAGCATGAGGCCTTTCAGGCCGACGATGATGATGAGGGCAAAGAAGGCGAAAAATACGGCAAAGGCTGTGAAATCAAGCCTGGTGTATTTCAGCTGTTTCATCCTGGTCCTGCCTTCCCCGCCCCGGTAGCATCGCGCTTCCATGGCCATGGCCAGGTCTTCGGCCCGCCGGAAGGATGAAATAAACAGGGGGACTAAAAGGGGAACCAGGCTCTGGGCCTTTTTAATGATGTTCCTTGAGTCAAAATCAGCCCCCCGGGCTTTCTGGGCTTTCATGATCTTTTCGGTCTCATCCATCAAGGTTGGGATAAACCGCAGGGCAATGCTCATCATCATGGCCAGTTCATGAGCGGGAACACCGATCACCGCAAAGGGCTTCAACAAGCGTTCGATGCCGTCAGTCAGTTCAATGGGGGATGTGGTCAACGTCAGGAGGGAGGTACCCATGATCAAAAATACCAGGCGCAGCGTCATGAACAGGGCCAGGAAAATACCCTCCTTGTAGACCTTCAGGATCCAGAACTGGAACAAGGGCGTACCTTCCCCGCCGGTGATGAACAGGTTCAACAATGCGGTAAATGTCACCAGCATGATCACCGGCTTTAAACCCTTATAGAGGTAAGCCAGCTTAAGCTTGGACAGGGTGATCACAAACAGGATAAATAAAAAGACGATGGCATACCCGGTAAAATTCTTCACGAAAAACAGCATGATGATAAAGAACAGCGCCATGAGGATCTTGGTTCTGGGATCAAGGCGGTGGACCGGGGATTCCCCCGGTATATACTGACCGATGGTTATGTTTCTAGCCAAGGTGAGCACCTCCTCCGAAGAATTTCAGGATCTCCTCAGCCGCTTCCTCAACCTTGATGATGTCTTCCCGGAATGGGAAACCGCTTTGCTTTAAAGCTTTCATCAAATAAGTCACCTGGGGTGAGGCCAGACCCATTTTTTCCAGACTTTCCACATCGCTGAAGATATTTCTGGGGACATCCATTTTAACGAATTTGGCATTGTGCATGACAATGACCAGATCGGCAATATCCGCCACATCCTCCATGGAATGGGACACCAGGATGGTGGTCATTTTATAGTCATAATGAAGCTTCTTGATCTGCCTGAGGATCTCCGTCCGTCCCTTGGGATCCAGCCCTGCGGTTGGCTCGTCCAAAATGAGGACTTGCGGTTCCATGGCGACGACGCCGGCGATGGCTACCCGTCGTTTCTGACCGCCGGATAATTCAAAGGGGGATTTGTCCTTATCCCGCTCAAAATCAAGGCCCACCAGATCGATGGCCCGTCTGACCCGCCGGTCGATCTCTTCGGGGGATAAACCCAGGTTTTTCGGACCGAAGGCCACATCCTTTTCGATGGTTTCCTCAAACAGCTGATATTCGGGATACTGGAAGACCAGCCCGACTTTTTTCCGGATCTCCGTGAGATTGACACCCTTTTTCGTGATGTCCTGCCCGTCGACATACACCTTGCCTGAGGTGGGGGCGATCAGTCCGTTGAAATGCTGGATCAGTGTGGATTTGCCGGATCCGGTATGGCCGATAATGGCAACGAATTTGCCATCCGGGATCTCCAGACTTACATCATCCAGGGCTTTCGTGGCAAAGGGTGTACCCGGACTATATTCATAAGTTAAATGCTCTGTTTTAATTGACATAGTCTTTCCACCAATTCCTCGTTCGTCAGTATATGCGTATCCACATCAAGCCCCCCCTGCCGGAGCAGGTAGGCCACTTCCGTGACCTGGGGCACATCAAGGCCGATGCCCTTGACCTTTTCCACTTCGGAAAAGACATTGACCGGAGTGTCATCGGCGACGATTTTACCTTCTTCAATGATGACGATCCGGTCGGCATGGACCGCTTCTTCCATATAGTGGGTGATATGGACCACGGTGATGCCAAAGTCGTTGTTCAACTCCATCACGGTATCCATGACCTCCCGGCGGCCGGATGGATCCAGCATGGCCGTGGGCTCATCAAAGATGATGCAGGCCGGCCTCATGGCGAGGATCCCGGCAATGGCCACCCGCTGCTTTTGGCCGCCGGACAAAAGATGGGGAGCATGCTTGCGGTATTCATACATGTTGACTTCCTTCAAGGCGTTATCCACCCGCAGCCTGATCTCAGCCGGCGGGACACCCAGATTCTCGCAGCCGAAGGCTACATCCTCTTCCACGATGGTGGCCACCATCTGGTTGTCAGGATTCTGGAACACCATACCTGCCCTTGACCGGACCTCCCAGGTATTCTTGGGATCCGTGGCATCGATCCCGTCCACGTAGATCTTGCCAGCCGTAGGCAGCAACAGAGCGTTCATGTGTTTTGCCAAAGTCGATTTGCCTGAGCCATTGTGCCCAAGAATACAGATAAACTGACCCTTGGGGATCGTCAGGTTGATATCCTCCAGGGAAAAATCGATGGCCTCATTAATTTTTACTTCCGAACTGCCCTCTTCATAGTCCTGATAATAATGGTAAAGGTGAATCGCTTCAATCATTTTCTCCATATCCGGACCTCCTCTATTCAAAGTAACGATACCTGCGTCAAATATATTCAGGCACCAAAAATATCTATTTTATTCAGACACCAAAATGCAAGTTTCATGCTTGTTGCATGTCTGTTGCATGATTGTTTTATGCTTGTTGCATGTCTGTTTTATGCTCATTTCATGCTTGTTGCTGTGGTTAAAGCCTTCATTGATTTTAACAACACTCATCATTATATTTCAATTAACAAAACTTAACAATAATCAACCCCGGCAAATTCACGTAAACCCCGGGAAATTGCGGTACAGAAATTCTGGATCCCATGGTATTGATTCAGCCCCCTGGACATATTCACTGAACCCCCAGGTCTGGACCTGCGAAATCGAATTATGAGCAACCCAACCAGCCCGGTCAGCAAAATGTTTGTATTTTCTGAGAACGTATTGATAACTAAAATCATTTTTTTATTTTCTTACTTATTTTATGAGATAATAAATAACAAAGTAATTCAATGAAATTGGAGGTAAACATGAGATTAAGTGCCAGGAATCAATTAAAAGGAACCGTTGTTGAAATCACCGAGGGTGCAGTGAACGGCATTGTAAAAATAGATGTCAACGGCCAGATCATTTCATCGGTGATCACCATGGCATCCATCAAGGAGCTGGGTCTTCAACCCGGCAAGGAAGCCTATGCTATCATCAAGGCATCCAATGTGATCATCGGGGTCGATGATTAAGCCAGCCTCCTGCTGACGAAAAATGGATGGTTCAGGTCAATGTCCAAGGCTGAGGCAGCAGGCTGAGCCACGGAAGCAGATCCCTTCATATTTGAAGGGATTTGTTTTTTTGCCGTCTTCTTACTTTTTTTACTTTAACAATACATTTTGAATGATGAGGCCTTTCAAGGTTGATCACGGACCGGCTCTGCAAACAAAGCCGATCTGCCATGACCATTAAGGCTCCTGATGGGTATCTTGCCGGAACATACCAGCCAAACTTTTGTGTGGTGGGATTGTTTTACCCCATTCATCGTCGCCAACCCGACTCCGACCCCCAGCTGCCTTATATTTCCGTACTTAAGGGAGATCGGCTAGGAAGGCCTCACTATATAGAACAATACCTTTGTCCGCGTTTGGGTGTATGTGGTCGGTTAGATAATCAGATTCAGACTTAATCGTGAAAACCTCAGAAATCCGCTGATTGGGATTGGAATAAACCAAGCCCTTTTGCATTGCATATGTCTCAAGGGAATCAGCATATTCTTCAAGCATCCGGTCTCGCTCGGCAATTGGCAGTTTTGAGAATGGGTCATTGGGAAGGGCAAGCCATGGAGCCACCAGGATAAATTCAGCGCTTGGATTCCTCTTTCTGATTTTGGCAACTAACAGATCTATATTGTTGACATAACTTGCCGCGTCCATTGCACATGTTTTCTTGTCCCGGTATCTCACATCATTTGTTCCGATGGCTATCACATAAAGGTCCGAGTTGTGTTGGATGATTTCCTCGAAATTATCTAATAGGGTCATTGATGTTGCGGAATCCCACGATAGATTGGCGATTGACTTGTCCGGAAACGATGCGGCGATTGGCTCAAACCAGCCATAACCGCCATTTCTTGAACCCTTGGTTATACTGTCTCCGATAAAAGTAATATCATCTGAGTCGAGAAGTGACGTAATTATTTCTGATTTCGGATTGGGTAGCAAGGCTGCTAACGGCAACACAGGCTGTCTGACGTATCCATCAGGGAAAAGGAAATATCTTGCCTGTGCCTGATCAAGTGTCAGTTCTACTCCCAGCATCACTGATGAAATCAGCTTCTGCACTTCCGATACGCGCTCCATCTCAAGGACACTGATTTCCTTTTGAAGCTCTTTCTCATGTAGAATGCTGTATATTGGCAATGCTCCGTAATTTCCATTTGCAGGAGACTGGGTATACATTGGAATTACTGCCGCTCCGGTGATTTTCTTGCCGCCTTTATCAATGAAAATCTCAACGACGGATGTTGCATCGCCATTAAATTCTGTGTATGAGTTAGCGAAGTTTCCGGGGCAATTGACTATTAGTGATGTCTTGTCGGTTCCATCCTCATTCTTGGACGTCATGTATTCAACTGGCTGAACAGCATGGGCGTGATCCCCCAAAATAATATCTGCCCCTGCCTCAATAAAAATCCTATTCCAGGCAGTTTGAAAACTATCGGTCTCATGAGTGAATTGGGTGCCCATGTGCGGAATTACTGCAATAAAGTCAGGTGGGGCTGCCATCGTCTTGATCCTTTGGAAATCCTCCTGAACAGCTGTCTTGACTCGCCTGAAATACTGGCTTTGGGGATCAACCAGAATTGATGTGATGTTTGGATTTTCTTCAAGGAAGTACTTATCTGAATATCCATTGCTTTTGAAGGTATAGGAAAGAATCCCAATCCGAACCCCCTCAACCTCTACGATCAGAATCTCATTTTTCTCTTCGGCTGATCGATAAGTGCCCGTCTGGAGTAAACCAGCGGCTTTCAATTTTTCTTTTGTACTGTAGGCTCCTTCAACTCCCTGATCGAGGAGATGGTTGTTTGCTGTGGATACCAGGTCAATTCCGGAATCTTTGACTGCTTTTATAAATGAATCCGGAAAATTCAGGGCTAACGGTATTCCATCCCCGTAATTGCTGGTTGAATAGCCCGCTTCTTCCCCTGCAGCCGGGCCTTCAAATATTCCAATGGCCAAATCAGCCTCATCCAAATACATTCTCGCATACTCAAACATGGGATTGAAATTGTACTCCCGGGCTGTCTCATCATAGGCATTCTCAACTTGTCCCTGGAGCAGTATCAAATCACCGACGAAGGCCAGTGAAAGGGAATCCCTGATCATCTCCTCCTGTTCCTTGGTAATTTGCTTGTGGATCGGGTATTCAGAATTCCCGCTGCTTTTATGTGCCCCGGTCTTATTTGGCAGCAAGGCAGTGATTATTGGCTGAGACAGAAACAAAATAATCAAAAGGGAAGTGGTCATACCCCATAATTTTTTTCTTGTTGGACTTACACCATCAAGTCCTTCAGTCAGAAAAATATATATGCGATCCAACCATTGGTTCAATTTTACAGCCACCACGTCAAGTCCAAGGAGAGTGACTGTAGCAGCTGCAGCCAGAACAGAGTATACAATAAATTCATTGCTGTAGTTTTCCCTGGGAAACAGGAGCACGAACAGCAATGTGAATGGCCTGTGGAGAACATATATTGGCAGGGAGTTTCTGCCCAGCCTGCTGAGCAGCGGTAAATGCCTGTTTCCGGTCAGCAACACAAGACAACCTATCATAATGAGCGACACATCAAACACCACAAACCTGGTAATGAAGTCATCGACTGAGGTATAGGCATCCATAACTATATTAGTCTCAGTCAGGATTTCTGTTCTTCCGATTATGAAGTAAGCTGTCATGGAGGCAATGATGGCCAGGAGCAGCCCTTTTATGTAGTCTGCCGCCTTTTTTGATGAATTCGATCCTGCCTGTATTTTTTGATTTCGCTTGTAGCCAATGAGAAAAAACGGAAAAAAAACAATCGTTCTGGATATGGCGAGGACATTTGTCACATCGTTCCAAAATCCAATCAGGAATGAGGCGGCCGTGGCAATCAATAGGATATGCTTTATATTCTCCAGGTATTTAATACCAATTCTCCAGCAAATGAGGGAAATAATAAACCAATAGGAATAGAATGGGGTTAGTAATGCATGGTATGGATCAAAGAATAAGTTATGCAATATCATGATCAATGTATTGAAAATAATGTAAATCATGGCCAGGCGCAGGATCTTTTGTTTTGATCTGGAATTTTCACTTTTGCTCAGGAAACCTGAAACAAACGCAAAAGCAGGCATATGGAATAGGTAAATAAATTTCAGGATAAAATCTGCATATCCAAGTCCCCAATATTCCCATAAATAATGACCCAAAACAACCAGGACAATGAGTATTCCTTTAAAATTATCCCAGTATTGAGATCGGTCAAGTTTTGTATAATCAACGGCTGGATCCATAATACACCCCGTGGAAAATTGAATACTGTTCAATTTGATTTTTATTTTAAATATTAGTTCCAGAATTTAATCATGGTTTAGTTCCCCTGAAATAGGGCTGGAGTTGAAAGTTTTATTGTTCCTGGTCCTGGTTCTTCCTGGGTCTTCCTGATTCTTCCTGGTTCTTCCTTATTCTTCCTGGTTCTTCCTTATTTTTTCGAGTTTAGACTGAAAAACAGCTTCAAATCCAAAGAATAATTAAATCACCTGTCAAGGAGCAAAGTCTTTAATAAAATCCCTTTGATTCTGGAAGCTAAGCATATCCT
>CAZOTM010000094.1:0-360 GCA_964582675.1 uncultured Clostridiaceae bacterium | reverse complement strand
GTTGTGGCGTTGTGGATTGTCTGGTTCAGCCACTAAAGAGACTAAACTTGAGTAGCCTGCCTATTCGAGGAGATTGATTCTGATAAAAAGCTATATTATCCCTGGCTGCTGTTACGTATGGCTCCATTTTACCATAACCCCAATCCCAAGGCAGCAAACAGCATAATTGTCCGATTTGCTGGTTCGACTGTCTTTTCATTAACAGGGGATTAAAAGGGAGAGACTGCAATTGAGTCTCTCCTTCATCATATAAACCTGCTGCGATGTTAAGTGATCCAGGAGCTTTTCATCTCCTGGGGTCATCTGTGCAGCAATGCGGCATTTTCCTTGATGGCCAGGATGGGCTTAAAGTATACCATC
>CAZOTM010000093.1:0-7895 GCA_964582675.1 uncultured Clostridiaceae bacterium | reverse complement strand
TCCCGGTCGGACAGCCTGGCATAGGCGATGACCCGGATCAGCGCCCCTTCCAAATCCCTGATATTGGACTTAACTTTGGTGGCGATGTAGATCAGTACGTCATCGGGGACAATGTAGCGTTCCACTTCGGCCTTCTTTTTCAGGATGGCCACTCTGGTTTCAAAATCAGGCGGCTGGATGTCGGCCAGGAGGCCGGATGAAAATCTGGTGCGCAGCCGGTCTTCCAGGGTGGGGATTTCGTTGGGCGGCCGGTCCGAGGACAGGATGATCTGCTTGTTGGAATCCTTCAAATCATTAAAGGTATGAAACAGCTCCTGCTGGGTGGATTCCTTGCCGGCGATGAACTGGATGTCATCGATCAATATGACATCCACATTCTTGCGGTATTTTTCCCGGAAGGCTTCATTACTGTTATTCTGGATGGAATGAATCATTTCATTCATAAACTTTTCGCTGGAAACATAAACTACCTTGGCATTTTTATTGTTTTTTATGATCTGATGGCCGATGGCATGCATCAGATGCGTCTTGCCCAGGCCCACCCCGCCGTATATGAACAGGGGGTTATAAGCTTCATTGGGCGAGTCGGCAACCGCCAGACAGGCGGCGTGGGCGAACCGGTTGGAATTGCCGATGACGAAGGAATCAAAGGTATATTTGGGATTCAGGTTTCCATAACTGCTGCCATTCAGGAAGGAATCCTGATTTTTATCTTCTTTTATACTGTCTTTTTCCCGTTTTTCCTCGATGGACATCTCGTTTTCCGGAAGATCGCCAATGATGATCTTTACCTCAAGATCTTTTTTGGTCACGTGGGCAACCGCATTTTTCGTCAATGGGAGGTATTTGTTTTCGATCATGTTTCTGGTCATACTATTAGGAACACTTAAAATAATTTCCCGGTCAGAAATTTTCTCCGGAGTGATGGCCAAAAACCAGGTTTTAAAACTGACCGGATTGGTGATCTCTTCCTCGATGATTTTAAGTACATCCTGCCAGGTATTGGTTAAATTGTTTTTCATTTTCGATCTTCCTTTCGAGGCAGCGTGTGCATAACATTTTCCCCAGTCTGTTGATAAGTCGTCAAACCGGCAGTGAAGTTCAATTTATCAACAGGCGTCCATCCATTGGTATCAACATCCCCAAATCGGATATAATCAGCCTAAGGGCATAGCGCCGCCAGGTCAGGCGGAAAGTTATACCATGGATCCAGGGGAGTGATCCACAGGTAATTCCCAGGCTTAAAGTTATGAACACATATTGTGGATAACTTGTGGACAACTTTGGGATAAAATAAATTTGAAACCATCGGCAATCAAGTGATTTCAATGGTTTCTCTGCTTTTCGTTCTCTTATGATAGCAAAAGCCAAAACTATTTACAAGGAGTTATCCACAGATTTCTGGGCTATAAATCCCAAAACCTCCCCGATTAAAATTTTCCAATGGGGTTAAGTTTCTTGACACCGTAAAAACAGGTGAGTATAATAGTAAAGTATTACTTTAGTAAATATTTGATACAAGAATACCCTTTTAAGGAGGTGTTTATATATGTTCATGACATACCAGCCAAAGAAGAAACAGAGAAAGAAAGAACACGGTTTCAGAAAAAGAATGGCTACCAAGAATGGTAGAAATGTTCTTAAGAGAAGAAAGCTAAAGGGCAGAAAAAGATTAACAGCTTAAGGGCCGCATTCATGTGGCCTTTTTCTGTGATTAAGGGGTTTAGGATTGAAGCATGAAAGACTGAGGAAGAATCAGGAATTTCGTAATGTCTACAGAAGAGGTAAATCCTACTCCAGCGATATTCTGGTTCTTTACAAACTGAAAAACGGCAAGAACACCCAGGAAGGCGTACCCTTCAACCGGGTGGGGATCTCCGTTTCGAAGAAAGTCGGAAAAAGTGTTGTCAGGAGCCGGGTCAAACGACTTATTTTCGAGGCTGTCCGACTGAATTCAAACGATGTGGAAAAGAAATATGATCTGGTATTTTTGGCCAGAAACCCAATCAACGGCAAATCTTATCAAGAGGTTTGCCGCTCCGTCAGGTACCTTTATAAAAAGGCAGGCCTTATATTAAATGAAAAACCTATTGATTAAAATGGTGAAGCTTTACAGGCGCTACATCTCACCTGTCAAACGACCAAGCTGTAGATTTATACCCACATGTTCACAGTATTCCCTGGAGGCTTTGGAAAAATACGGAGCTTTAAAGGGATCTTGGATGTCAATCAAGAGAATATTGAGATGTAATCCCTTTTATCGAGGGGCAATTTACGATCCTGTTGATCAGGAATAGGGGGAAATCCATTGCAAAGCAGTATCAATGGTATTTTTGAGACGATTTTCAAAATACTGACAGATTTTATGGGCGGATTTGTAAGCGAACCAGGAATGAAGTGGGGTCTGGCAATCATTCTGTTTACAATTCTCTTCAATATCATCGTTTTTCCGTTAAACTGGAAAGCGATGAAAAGTTCCAAGAAAATGACTGCCATCCAGCCGGAGCTAAAAAAACTTCAGGAACGGTTCAAAAGCGATCCACAGAGACTTCAAGTGGAGCAATCCAGGCTGATGAAGGAAAATGGGGTCAGCATGTTCGGCGGCTGCCTTCCCATGCTTCTTCAGTGGCCGCTGTTCATTGCCCTGTTCAATGTATTTCGAGAGCTGGCATCGGACGGGACCCTTTCGAATCTTAAGTTTACTCCACTTATCAACGATCTGTCCCTGACAAAAAACATTGCGTTGACCGTCCTCACCGTGGCCACCATGTACTTAACCACATGGCTCACTCAGAAGGGCCAGGAGAAAACCCTCTCCCCAGAGGCATTGGCGCAGCAGAAACAGATGAATTCAATGAACTACATGATGATGGTCATGATGGGATGGTTCACCTGGTCACAGCCTGCCGCATTGGGACTTTACTGGGTCACCGGAAATATTTTCAGAGCAGTGCAGCAGTTGATGATGAATAAGCTTGATAAATCCCATAAATTGAAATTACCTGAAATCATTACGGAAGAAGAGATCGAAGCAAGGTCGTATGGCCAGATCAAATCAAAGAATAATAAGGTGGTCAGAAAATAATGGAAACAATCAAATTTTCCGGCAAAACCATAGAAGAAGCACTGGAGAATGCCAAACTTGAACTGAAGACCGAAGCGGCGAACATCGACTACAAGGTTTTGGAAGAAGGCTCCAAGGGCATCCTGGGGTTTGGTGCCAGACCGGCGGTCATTGAAGCTTCCGTCAAAAAGGAAGATATGGTGGCCAAAACCAAGGAATTCCTCCGGCATATTTTGGATTCCATGGGGCTGATGGCCGAAATCAGGATCAAAGAGGAAGCCGAAGCCATCGTCGTAAACCTGGCCGGCCCGAAAATGGGACTGATCATCGGGTATCGGGGAGAAACCCTGGACGCCCTACAGTACATCACCAATCTGGCTTTGAACAAAAAACGCAGCGATGAATACAAACGGGTGATTATAGACACGGAAGGCTATCGGGTGAAACGGGAAGAGACCCTGAAGAAACTGGCCGAGAAAACCGCCTGGAAGGTCGCCAAGTATGGAAAGAGCATCAAGCTTGATCCCATGAACCCTTACGAAAGACGGATCATCCACTCCAGACTTCAGGAATACCCTGATGTTAAGACCCACTCCGAAGGTGAAGAGCCATTCCGCAAGGTAGTCGTAGAATTGGATAAAGTTAAAAAAGCCTGAGTGATCTCAGGCTTTTTCTTTCCTGAAAAGTCCGATTCAACAAAAAGAGTCGCTTTGACTTCAAAAACCGGGCTGAATGAAAGAAAATTTAGCCAGGGCTAAAAATAATTTTCGGAAATATAATTATTTATTTTAGTCCAAGTATAATGAAAGGGTACCTTTGAAAATTGAAAGAGTAACACGAAACGGTGATGATATATGATGAATGAAAAAACCATTGCAGGCATTGCGACTTCGGTTGCTGTCAGCTCGATCTCAGTGATCCGGCTGTCAGGAGAAGACGCCCTGCGCATAACCAGCCGGGTCTTCCGAGGCGTTGAGGGCAGACCGCTCATGGACATATGCCCCTTCAGCATCCGCTACGGCCATATCCTGGATGGGGAAACCACCCTCGACGAGGTATTGGTCAGCTACTTTAAGGGGCCGAAAAGCTATACGGGGGAGGATGTGGTGGAAATAAGCTGCCATGGCGGTCCCCTCCCCGTCCGTAAAATTATGGATCTCCTCCTCCGCCATGGGGCAAGGCTGGCCGACCCCGGCGAGTTCACCAAGCGGGCTTTTTTGAACGGCCGCATCGACTTAAGCCAGGCTGAAGCGGTCATGGATGTCATCAATGCCAAAACCGAGGCTGCCCTAAGGTCCGCCAACGAGCAGAGCCGGGGCAATCTGTCGGAAAAAATTCACGGCCTTCGCCAAAGCCTATTGAATGTCATGGCTGAAATTGAAGTGACCCTGGATTTTCCGGATGATGATCTGGTCCGAAGTTCCGATTTATTGCTGCAAGACAAGCTGACGGAAGTCCGGGATAAAGTCCGCCGGCTCCTCCATACCACCGAAACCGGCCGGATCATCCGGGAGGGCATCAAGGTGGTGATCGCCGGGAAACCCAATGTGGGGAAATCCTCCCTGCTCAATGCCCTCCTGGAAGAAAATCGGGCCATCGTTACGGATATCCCCGGCACCACCCGGGATGTCATTGAGGAATATATCAACATCGACGGGATCCCCGTAAGACTAGTGGATACCGCCGGCATCCGGGAGACCAGGGATACAGTTGAAATCATCGGCGTAGAGCGATCCGTCAAAAATATTGACGAAGCTGACCTGGTGGTCCTGGTGCTGGATCAGTCCAGACACTTGTCGGCGGAGGATGCCCAGTTGATCGAAATGACCAAGGCAGCCAACCGGATCATCCTGATCAACAAACAGGACCTGCCCAGAGTAATGGAGATACCGGAGGAGCTGGCGGCGGACGCCACGGTCATTTCTGCCTCCAACGGGTTCGGGCTGGAGGAGGTCAGGCAACGGATCAGCGCCATGGCACAAGACAGCATGACATCCCTGGATGAAGTGATGATCACCACGACACGGCACAAGGAAGCTTTGTTTCAATGTGAAGGGTTCTTAACGGATGCCATCGCCGCCATTGATAATGAAGTGCCCATGGATTTAATAACCATCGATGTCAATGCGGCCTGGCAATCCCTGGGGGAAATCACCGGCGATACCTTGCGGGAGGACCTGGTGGACAAGATTTTTTCAGGCTTCTGCATCGGAAAATAGAGGAAACAGATATGACATATCAAGCAGATAATTTTGGAGTGATCGTGATCGGCGCAGGCCATGCCGGGGCAGAAGCCGCCCTGGCCGCAGCCAGGTGCGGGGTCAAGACCCTCCTCCTGACCATGAGCCTGGATTCCATAGCCTACCTGCCCTGCAATCCCAACATCGGCGGAACCGCCAAGGGGCACATCGTCCGGGAAATCGATGCCCTGGGCGGGGAAATGGGCAAAAACATCGATAAGACCTTTATCCAGTCCAGGATGCTCAATACCTCCAGGGGGCCGGCCGTTCATTCCCTGCGGGCTCAGGCGGATAAGAAACGGTATCAGGAAGCCATGATCCATACCTTGATGAACCAGGAGAATTTGCAAGTCAAGCAGGTGGAGGCAGTGAAAATCCTGAACCAGGGCAGAACCATCACCGGCGTGTTAACCAAAAACGGTGCCCAGTTCAGTGCAGCCAATGTGATCATCTGCACCGGGACCTACCTGAAAGGAAAAGTGATCATTGGGGAAACCAGCTATGAAAGCGGACCGGCCGGCATGCAGCCGGCCAATGATTTATCCCAGTCCCTGCTGGATCTCGGCATTGAACTGCGCCGGTTTAAAACTGGGACGCCTGCCCGGGTCAATAAGCGATCCATTGATTTTTCCGTCATGGAGGAACAAACCGGGGATGAGGAGATCACCCCCTTCTCCTTTATGAACCAGGGACTGAAGCGAGACCATCAGGTCAGCTGTCATTTGACCTATACTTCGCAAGTCACCCATGAGATCATTCGGCAGAATCTTCACCGCTCCCCCATGTATAACGGCCGGATCGTCGGCATCGGCCCGCGCTACTGCCCTTCCATCGAAGATAAGGTTGTTAAATTTGCCGACAAGGAACGGCATCAGATTTTCATTGAACCGGAAGGAGAGTTTACGCAAGAGATGTATATACAAGGCATGTCTTCTTCCCTGCCGGAAGAAATCCAAATCCAATTCATTCGCTCCATCAAGGGGTTGGAAAACGCTGAAATCATGAGAATCGGCTATGCCATTGAATATGACTGCATCAACCCCCTCCAGCTTAAGCCGACATTGGAGTTCAAGGCCTATGACGGGCTGTTTTCAGCCGGCCAGATCAATGGGACCTCCGGCTATGAGGAAGCTGCCGGACAGGGCATTTTAGCAGGCATCAACGCCGCTCTGAGAACCAGGCAGCAGCCGCAGATCATATTGGACCGGTCCATGGCTTACATCGGGGTCCTGGTGGACGACCTGGTCATCAAGGGCACGGATGAGCCCTATCGAATGATGACAGCCAGAGCCGAATACCGGCTGGAATTAAGACAGGACAACGCTGATCTCCGTTTGACGGAGCTTGGCCGACAAGTTGGTCTCGTGGATGATGAGCGCTGGGAGTTATTCCAAATCAAGAAGCGGCAGATGGCTGAAGAGATCCAGCGGATCAAACAGGTGAAGGTCAACGGAAAAGCCGAACAAAATGAATTGCTATTCATATTAAATTCCACAGAGATCAAAAAGCCTACTACTCTCTATGAGCTCATCAAACGGCCTGAATTGTCCTATGATTCCCTCAAACCATTGGATCCGGACCGGCCCGAGCTGGCCAGGGATGTCCGGGATGAGATCAACATTCAAATTAAATATGAAGGCTATATTGTGAAAGAGAAAGAGAAAATCGATCAGTTCCGAAAGCTGGAGTTCCGAAAGATCCCCGAGTTTATCAACTATGAGGCGATTAAGGGACTCAGGATCGAGGGCAGAGCGAAGCTCAGTAAAATCCAGCCGATGAATCTTGGACAAGCCTCAAGAATTTCCGGGGTTTCCCCTGCCGATATCACCGTGCTGCAAATATACCTGGAGACAAGGAAACAAAATGAGTAAGCAAGATAATTTTGACCTTCTAAAAAAAGTCGCGGCAGCGTCTGATCTGGATGTTTCACGTGAAACATTGGAAAGATTTGAGATTTATAGAACCCTTCTCCAGGAATGGAACACAAAAATCAATTTAACCACCATTACTGATGATTATGAGATTTATTTAAAGCATTTTGCCGACAGCATCACAGTCTTTAGCCTGCCGGAGATCAATACCTGCAGAACAGTAATTGATGTGGGAACCGGCGCCGGCTTCCCCGGCCTGCCCATGAAGATCATGAAACCGGAATTGTCATTGACATTGCTGGATCCACTGAATAAACGGCTCAATTTCTTAAAAGACGTGGCCGAAAAAGCCGGATTGAGCAATGTCCACTACATTCACGGTCGGGCTGAGGATGTTTCACGTGAAACATTGCATCGCGATGTCTATGATTTAGCAGTTTCCAGAGCTGTGTCATCTATACCCATCGCGGCAGAGTACTGCCTGCCCTTCGTGAAACCCCATGGGTATTTCGTCGCCTTAAAGGGCCCCGGCATCAAAGAGGAATTAAGCAAGGATCCTGGTATTTTCAGAAAAATCAATTCGGAATTGGTCCGCATTGAACAAGCTGCCGGATTAGATGATTATAACCACAATCTGGTTCTGGTACGCAAGGCAGGTCCAACGCCTCCCAAATACCCCAGAAAACTGGCGCAAATAAAGAAAGACATTGACAGGTACAA
>CAZOTM010000092.1:0-7910 GCA_964582675.1 uncultured Clostridiaceae bacterium | reverse complement strand
TTCTTCTCCACTTCGGTCACCAGAAAATCCATACCTTCCCAGTTGATGATTTGTCCCTCAACGGGGAAGGTACCTAAAATACCAATGATAAAGCCGCCGATGGAATCCACATCCTCAGATTCGATATCCAGCCCCAGTTCATCATTGATGTCCGCCAGGTGGGTGGACGCATCCATTTCATAGACATCCGGCGAGATCTTGGTGATCTCAGTCACGGGTTCATCATCATATTCATCGTCGATTTCACCGACGATTTCCTCCAAAAAGTCTTCAATGGTCACTAAGCCTGCGGTACCGCCATATTCATCGAAGACCACGGCGATATGAGTTCGGTTTTTTCTCATTTCCAGGAACAGATCCGAGACCAGTTTAAACTCATAGGTGAAATAGGCAGGTCTTAAATAATCCGCCACCTTGAACTGGGGGGCATCCTGCACAAACAGCATATCCTTGATATGCAGGATGCCGAGGATATCATCGGTGGTGTCCCGGTAAACCGGCATCCTGGAATATTTTTCGTTCAGAATAATTTCTTTCAAGGCTTCGAAGCTGATGTCCTCAGGAACACAGACCATATCAGACCGCTGTGTCATAACATCCCCCACCCGTAATTCGCCAAACTCCGTCACATTGTCGATGAGTTCCTTCTCCTGGAGGTCTAGAACCCCCTCTTCCACGGAAACATCAACCAGGGTCTTTAGTTCTTCCCGGGTAACGTTGGGCTCATCCTTGCGTTGTTTAAAGCCGAAGATCCGCAGGATGAATTTGGATAAGCCATAGAATGTGACTACAAAGGGCCGCAGCAGCACCAGCATGGCTTTGATGGGTTTTAAAGCGAACAGGGATATTTTTTCCGGATATCTTCTGGCGATGATTTCCGGCAGGGTATCCGCGAAAATCAAGATGATCAAAACCATGATCCCGGTGGAAATCAAAATTTTGATACCGGGGGTGAAGATGAACAGGTCGTTGAGCCAATATGACCCTAAAGTCGCTGCAGCCACATTAACAATGGTATCGCCCACGGTCAGGCTCATATAGACATTTTCCTGATCATCCATCAATTTTGACAGATCCACCGCTCCGGGCACTTCATCATCCACCAGCAGTCTGAGCCTGCCACGGGACATGCTTAAAAATGCCGTGTCCGCCAGGGATATGAAGGCTGAGAGGATCACAAGCAATACTATTATTATTATCAATATCAACCGCCACCTATCGGGGTCCAAAAAAATCAACTCCTGAAAAAATAAAATTATATCGTATTATACCATATTTACAGGGTTTCAAATGAGTGCCTTACGGAAAAGCGAGTTGAAGAGGGTTTTCATGAATTGTTGGCAAGCACAGTTTATAGGGGAAGATAAAAGAGTTTTCAAGGGAGGGTAAATGAGTTAACAGGTTTGAAGAAGGAAGGATCGAAAAGATTTTAGGCTATGGTCGGGATAAATGGAACTGATCCGCCCAATCAAACAGCCTTATAAATGTGAATTGTTTTTGAAACAACAGGATTATGCGGCATAACCCGCCAGATAAAACCTATAATTAAGGCAATATACGGGGTGATCCCGATAAGGGAGGGGCAGCTTTGATCATAATTATCAATGGACCGTCCGGTTCAGGTAAAACGACCTTAGGCAATTATTTTAAAACCCTGGGTCTGCATGAATTAGTATCGACGACTACCAGACCACCAAGAAATATGGAGGTGGAGGGTGTATCCTACTACTTTGTTATGGAGGAGGAGTACAATAAAATTGACATGATCGAACAATCGGAATATTCAGGAAACCGCTATGGCCTCTCCCGGCAGGAAGTGGAAAGCAAGCTGAAACTCGGCCACGTCTTTGCAAGTCTGGATAAAAATGGAGTGAAACGGCTGAGAGAAATCTTCCCTGCTGAAGTCATCGTAATATATTTAATGGTTTCAGAGTCCCAACTCAAATCCAGGATGTTTGAAAGAGGCGACCCGGTGGAGAATATCATGAAACGCTTGAAACACTCCAAGGAAACCGACGAGGACCAAAATATCCATTTGGCCGATTATGTCATCAACAACAACGGGGATCTGAATGAATTGTATGCGGAGGGCAGGCGGATCCTTGAGGAAGCGGGCCTGATTTAGGGGTGTCCGGAAGGTATATTTATTAACATTAATTCACTGAATCCTAATTATTGTGTTTAATTTATTAACGATATGGTCACCAAGTTAATCATTCAATATTTTATAATGGGATGGAGAAGATTATTAGCTATCTTTAAATAAGATGTGGCTGCCTGATTGACACCGATGGGCGTATACAACGAAGAAGGGGATTCAGATGCAAAATAGAAATAGATTACTGACTGGGCTGCTGGTATTGGTTTTAATGGTCACGGCATTTTTGCTGGCGATATCTTCCGGGGACGAATATACGGCGATCATCGCGTCTTCATTGGTCACCCTGCTGCTCATCGCACTGCCGAGCTTATATGTTAAAAATGCCAATAAAGTCAAAAAAAATGAAATTTAGCATACCATTCGTAACCCCCAGTTTAATATTCTGCTGATGCAACAGCTTGCCATGAGCTGTTGTTCATTTTGTCGGTGGATAGGGCGGTTTCCATCGGCAGTCTTTTGACTTTAAACAGGTTGAAGTTATTACCTGCAGGATGGATAATGGAAGATGACACAGAATATCTGCCAAAGAATAGCTGAAACAGGAGGACTTGACATGCATGATTTTTCTCTCATTTTAAAGGAAGAGCTGGTCTGCGCCCTGGGGTGTACAGAGCCCATTGCGGTTGCGCTGGCCGGAGCAAGGGCGAAAGAATTGCTCCGCGGTGAACCTGTAAAAGTTGATATTTACTGCAGTGGGAACATCATCAAGAATGTCAAGGGGGTCACCGTGCCCAATTCCGGGGGGATGAAGGGGATCGAGGCGGCCGCCGCTCTGGGCATCGCCGCAGGCAGATCGGATCAGGGCCTGGAGGTTTTGTCCCAGGTGGGGGAAGCCGATATCGAAAAAGCCAAACAGATGATTGAAGACAAAGTTCTGGATGTCCATTTAAAAGAGGGCGTGGAGAATCTCGACATCGAGATCCAAATGACCGACCGCTCCGGCAACCATGTCATTGTGGAAATCATGAACAAGCACAATAACATCGTCAGGATCTCCAGAAACGGTCAGGAGTTCGTGGAAGCCCAGGTGATGGGCAAGGAAGCCGCCAAGGACTTATATAAAAACTTAAACATTCACAATATCATTGAATATGCCAATACGGTGGAGCTTTCAGAAGTATCCGCTGAAATCGACAACCAGATCACTTTAAACCGCAATATTTCCAGTGAAGGCCTGACCGGGAAATGGGGCTCAGCCATCGGGAAAATTCTACTGGCCAGCGATGAGAAAGTCCGGACCAGGGCCAGGGCCATGGCAGCAGCGGGTTCCGATGCCAGGATGAGCGGATGCTCAATGCCGGTGGTCATCAATGCTGGATCCGGAAATCAGGGGATCACCTGCTGCATTCCAGTCATGGAGTATGCCAAAGAGCTTGGCAGCACCGAGGAGCAGCTGAAACGGGCACTACTGGTGTCCAATCTCACCGCCCTGCACATCAAGCGCTATATTGGCCGGCTGAGCGCCTTCTGCGGTGTCACCAGCGCTGGCGCGGCAGCGGCCGCCGGTATCGCCTATCTTCATGACAGCCAGGATGAAAGCCTGATTGAGAGGACCATCGAAAATACCCTGATGATCGTTTCAGGTATGGTATGTGATGGGGCCAAACCCTCCTGCGCAGCCAAAATCGCCTCGGCGGTGGATGCCGGGATCACCGGGTTTGAAATGGCCTACCAGAATCGGGACTTCCGTTCCGGGGAAGGGTTGATGAAGGGCAATGTGGAGGAAACCATACGGAGCATCGGCAGGATGGGTGCGGAAGGCATGAAGCAGACGGATATTGAAATTCTCAATATTATGTTGGACAGATAATATTGAAATGATCAATATCATTTTGATGATAAAAAGACTGGACTGGATGCTATTGTCAAGCCCTACCATAATTTTGCCACAGTTTTATCACACAGGGTTCAGATAACGATGATACTATTTAATTACAGTAAAGATTAAGACTACTGGAGTAAAACAATAAAGGTGAGGATTATGAACAAAAAGATCATTGGAGGCATTTTGGTGCTGTCCTTGGCAGTGGGAAGTGTATTTACGGTAAACGCCTTTGCAACGAGCAACGGATCCAATCCAGATAGAACAACCAATACTCAAAATTCAACGGATAGAAGCTGGGGCATGGGCAGAATGGGCAGAATGGGTGGAAACAGCTTGATCGGCGGTGTCCTTAGAACCATTGTCAACAACTTGACCGAAGCGCAGAAGACTGAGCTGCTGGAACTGAAGGAAGAAGCGCAAGCTGCCATGGGCAATGTAAGGGACGAGATCCAGCCATTGCGGGATGACTTCAAAGCAGCTGTTGATTCCGGCGACAAAGATAAAATACTGGATGCCTATGAAGCCATGATCGCTCAAAAGGATACCCGGATCGAAACCATGAAACCATTTATCATCAAAGCCGGCGAAATCCTCGGAAAGGATCTGACCAATTTCAACTTTGAAAACAAGAATAATCCCATGCAGACCTTGATCGACAACCTGAAAAATGCAAAGACAGATGAAGAAATCAAGGCAGCCATCGCTGCTTTGGATAACACCTGCGGCGGCATCGGCAGCCGGGGCGGCTTTAATCAGGAAGATGGCTTTGGAATGAGGGGCTCCATGATGAACGGCGGGCGCGGCGGCATGATGAACGGCGGACGCGGCGGCATGATGAACGGCTTCTTCAACACCCCGGATTCAGAATTCGACAACTAAGCCAAGTGATGATGATGGTCGTCCGTCTGTGAAAAAATAGAAAATGAACAAAACGGGAGAACTTTTCACAGTTCTCCCGTTTTGTTCACCCCTGGTTTCTTGAATATATTCGACACAGCCAGTACTCTTTAAGCAAGGATGACTTCTAGGGAAATCCCTGGATTAGAATTTATATCAGTCATTGGATCAGTCATTGGATCAGTCATTGGATCAGTCGTTGCAAGATAAAGCCCAAAAATATTTTTTTCAGAGGAGAATGATCATGGAAAATGCCCCCGATAATAATGTAAAAATCAACTACACTTTTGAAATACCGGTAACTGAAGCCTTACAAGCCAAAATCCCCGGCTATGACTCCATGGTGGCAGGTGCCCATTCCCTTGACAAGTGCCTGGGGAAGGAGCTGATCGACTTTTTCAGGGTGGATTATCCTCAGTTTACCGGAAAATTTGTTCTGACGAAAACCTCCCCGGTCATGGTTGGGATGTTCTCCACAGAGTCCATCGTAAAGAGGAGCCAGGAAGCCAAGGGGTTGGAGTTTTTCAGAGTCTTGCTGAAAGAGCTGACAGGTACAGACGATGTCAAAGCGGAAATCAATTTGAGCTGTTTCTTGTAAAACCAGTACAGATTCGAGGGGAAACCATTTAAATCCCAGTACAGTGTTGTTACAATTTGAACAATACATCAATTCCGGAGGTTAATATGGGCGACAATAAAATAAAAAAACTTACCTTTTCTGGAGTTATGGCTGCGTTGACTTTCATAGCTACATATTTCATTAAGATACCAAACCCCATCGGCTACATCCATCTCGGTGATGGGGTGATTTTGGCCGGGGCAACGCTCCTTGGTCCCGCCGCCATTTTGCCGGCGGCGTTTGGCTCAGCCCTGGCTGATCTTTTGGGCGGGTATTCTGTATACATCATCCCTACCTTCCTGGTCAAAGGGTTGATGGCAGCTTTTGCTGGGATTGCCATCGCCAGGAATAAGTCAGGAATGACAGGGACAGCGGTTATTTTTATTATTGCCGAGATCCTGATGATTTTTGGTTACTTCGTTACCGAGAATTTTCTTTACGGATTTTCCTTGGCATTGGCGGCCATACCGGCTAATATTTTTCAGGGGTTGTCCGGTGTTTTGATCGGAATACTGCTTTACAAATATATGCAGAATCTGAAAAAGGAACTGAACAAGTAGCCGAACAAGTAAACAGATAGACAACTAAACAAGCAATTAAACAAGCAATAAACGAAACATCAGCTTTGCCGCAGCATAGCTGATGTTTCGTTAATAAGCAGTGAATTATCTGTTTGGCCGGGGAATCTTGTCATATTGCCGATTTTTAAGTGGGGTGCGACAGCTTTTAAGGATAAATAATAACTTTTCTTGTACAGTAATAAATGGCGCCCGGTTTCCTATAAAATGAAGACATATTCCAGTAAAGCCATAGACCAGTCAAAACCGGACTGGTTTTATGAAAAAACCGGAGTGAAAAGTTTAAAGTGTGAGGAGTGAATTTTTATGCGGAAAGTACATATCGGAGTGACTGCCTTAATGCTGACCATGGCTCTATTGGTCGTTGGTTGTTCAGGGACGCCTGCCGCAACAACAGCCGGGCTTACCGCTACCACCACCGCTGGATCGACTGTTTCAAGTCAAACTTCCGGCAGTGAACTCCAATTGACCCTGGAGGAATTGAGCCAATACACCGGTCAGAACGGCAAACCAGCCTATATTGCAGTGGATGGGGTAATTTATGATGTGACCAACGTACCCCAATGGAAAAACGGCGGCCACAACGGCTTTAGTGCCGGGAAAGATCTGACCAAGGAAATCAAGACGGTTTCACCCCACGGCATTTCCAAGCTGAACGGTGTACCGGCAGTTGGAAAATTAAAACCGTAGAGGCCGCAGATGGATTATAAATTTATTGGGATAATCAATGCCCTGTTGTTGGTGATTTTGCTGATGCCCTTCCTGTTGAATGCCTTGAACCGGAAATGGTTCAAAACTAAAAACGAGACCTACCGCAAGGTGCTGAAAGGGCTGAGAACAATCCATAAACCAACGGGGATCGCTTTGGCCCTGTTCGGCGTGATCCACGGCTGGATGGCCCTGGGCGGGCTCAGACTCCATACCGGTACCCTCCTGTATGCAGCGATCCTGGTCCAGGCAGCGTTGGGTGGAGCGTTCTACAAAACCAAACGGAAAAACCTGTTCAAGGCCCACCGCTTGATGGCCCTGGCAGTGGTTCTGCTGTTCCTGTTGCACCGCCTGGCACCCAGTGCTTTATACGGTCTCCTGAATTAAAAGTGAAAAATAATGACCCAGTGCAGCAGACAATGAATTCTGCTGCACTGCTCTTTTAAAGGGCTGGCAGCCTGGAGACCTTAGTCCATGCCAGCACTGGAAATTTTCGGATATACTTAAATGAAGCAGCAGGGCTGAACCAGTGAGATCCGGAGAGCAACCGGTGGATATACGGTCATGTCAAGGTTGACGATTCATGGTAAAAACCGGAGGTTGGCTGATATAATGGACATAATTACCATAAATAAAGCAACCTGATTTAATCAGGAACAGGAGCGTATTAATGAAGTACACAGTATATCCGGAAGTGTTTGAACTGGATGAAGAGATTGAATTCGGCATAATTATCGGAACGAATATGAAGGTGAGTGACACAACCGAGGAAGATTATCAAAGGCTCATGGAGGCGGAGGATGATTTCAGAAGCAGGGAAAGCGGAGGCGATATCCGGCTGATCCCTTCTGTGGCCAGGTACCGCAATGTTTTGACCAAGGCCGGGATCAATCCGAATAAATTCATCGCCTCGGTGGAGGCCATGCTGAAACGAGTCGCCAAGGGCAGTCACTTGCCCAGGATCAATTCCCTGGTGGATCTGTGCAATGCGGTCTCCATTGAGGAGTGTTTGTCCCTGGGCGGCCATGATCTAAAGGACATTCATTATGACTTGGAAGTCCGCTACAGCAAGGCCGGGGATAAATTCCTGCCCTTTGGGGAGACCCAGTGGGAGGAGGTCCT
>CAZOTM010000091.1:3777-8046 GCA_964582675.1 uncultured Clostridiaceae bacterium | reverse complement strand
GCTGGAAAAATTAAAGCCGTGGGCGGTCCGGATATTTTAGCTGGGATTGCTGAAGCGGGCTATGAGGTCATCGACTGTTCCGGCCGGACCATTTTGCCGGGCCTGGTGGATTCCCACACCCACTTTATCTGGGGTGGCTACCGGGAGGATGAATTTTCCTGGCGGCTCCAAGGGGACTCTTATACTTCCATCATGGAGCGGGGCGGCGGGATCAAGTCCACCACCAAAGCTACCAGGCTGGCCAGTTTTGAGGAACTCTTCGAAGTCGGTAAACAGCGCCTGAAATCCTTTGCCCAATTCGGGGTGACCACGGTGGAAGGAAAATCCGGTTATGGGCTGGACTACGAGACTGAATTGAGGCAATTGGAAGTGATGAAAGCCCTGAACCAGGAAGGGCTTTTAAGGATCGTTGCCACCTATATGGGGGCCCATGATATCCCGGAGGAATACAAAGGCAGAAACCAGGACTATCTGGATTTTTGCATCCGGGAGGTCATGCCGGAGGTCAAGGAGCGGGATCTTGCCAGGTTCTGCGATATATTTACGGAAAAAGGCGTCTTCAGCCTGGCGGAAACTGAAAAGTACCTAATGGCGGCAAAAGCAGCCGGCTTCCTGATCAAGATGCATGCCGATGAATTGAATGAAGGCTTCAAAGCCTCCGAATTGGCCGGAAAATTAAAGTGCACCTCCGCCGATCATCTCCTGAAAATCAGTGAGGCGGGGATGGCTGCCCTGCGGGACAATGATGTGGCTGCTACCCTGCTGCCTTTGACGGCTTTTTCCATCAAAGCCGATTATGCCAGAGGCAGGGCCATGGTGGACAAAGGTTTGGGAGTAGCCCTGGCCACGGATATGAATCCGGGAAGCTGCTATTCGGAATCCGTGCCCCTGTTGATCGCTTTGTCCTCCATCTACATGGGATTGACCATCGAGGAGATCGTGACGGGCCTCACCTTAAACGGAGCCTATGCCCTGGGAATCGCCGACCTGGCAGGCAGCATTGAGGCGGGTAAATCCGCTGACTTTGCCATATTCAACGTGCCCAACCACCGATTTTTAAATTATCATTTCGGAGTAAATGAGTGCGCAATGACCATCGCCTCCGGGAAGATCATTTATCGAAAGCAGGATTAACATGAAATACGAGTGCATTATTGTGGGCGGCGGCTGCAGCGGCATGTATACCGCGCTTTATCTGAAGGAGAAAGGTGTAAACGGCATCCTGGTCCTGGACATGGAGGAGGAATTGGGTGGTGCCCTAAATATGATCATTGAGACAGCGGCCGATTTTGGCCGGGACGGTCATACCGGGGTGGAAATCGCCGATGATCTGAAAAAACAGCTGATCCTCCATGGCATCGACTACCGGGTCAACACCTATGTCATGGCCATCACCAAGAGCAAAGTATTAACCGTCATTTCCCCCAAGGGGGGCGTCGAGGAACTCCATGCCGATTCGGTGGTCATCGCCACGGGCGCTTCGGAGCGGCCAAGGGGGATCCTCAGCTTCATATCCGACCGATCGGCGGGTGTCTATTCGGTGGGCACCGCCCGTCGCTTCATTGTGGAAAAAGGCTACCTGTCGGGCCGAAAAGTCGTCATTTACGGGGATGACTGGACCGGTTTGTACCTGGCTCGGATCCTTAAGAACGAAGGCGCACAGGAGATCACGGTGGTGGATGAGAACCGGGAGCTGAATTTTCCCGATGACGAGCTGAAGGAATACTTCAAAGTCTTTGGGATCAAAACCGAACTGGGTTCGTTTATCAGGGAAATTGAAGGCCAAGACCGGGTTACCGGTGTGGTCATCGAAAAGCTCTCCAAAAAAGACGGGGAGGAAATCACCAAACACATCGAATGTGACACGGTGCTCCTGTCCGTCGGCCTCTCCCCCTCAAGGCAGCTGTTCAAGCGTTTTAAACGTGATTCTGCGGGTGCCGGGGCATTTGTCACCGGCAATGCCGAAGATGTCACCTTCCACATCAGAGACATTGAAAAACGAGCGGGGAAAACGGCAGAACAGGTATATGACTACCTGGCTGCAAAAACCGCCAATACCCCTCACGAGGACAAAGCTCCCAAATAAAACCAAGGGATCGGAACAGACTTGAGGCTGTTCCGATCCCTTGGCTGTGTTGGCTCAGGCAACCGGTTTTCCCGCCGGCTCCCGGCGGTTAAAACAGTTTACCGAAGCACTTGCGGCAGATGATGGTTTTACCCCCATCGGCTTTGATGTAGTCGGTGCCCTTGACTTCTTTTTTGCATTCACCGCAGATCAATACCCCGGGGGGATTGATGACGATCTCGGCGGTTTTTCGATCCCGGATCCGCTGTTTCACCAAATCGGATTCGGCTTTGTTGAAAGCGTCCGGCCGGGCCTGTCCATTCCCTGGGGGCGCATAGACCACCACCGGTTCATCCCCCTCATGCCGTTTTATGGTATAGGACATGCGAAAGACCGATTCTGAAAACAGCTCCAGTTCAAAGCGGGGATTCACCTTGTCGTAGTACTCCTCGATGATCAGCCGCCGGATCTGGACATCGTTGATGATCAGCCCGCTTTTTTCGATCCCGTCAAAAATACTCTTGGTGATATTGATGGTGTCGGGGTGGCGCTTCTCGCTTTTATAGTAGACTTTTAAGATCGCGATGAGGGCCTCGTTCATTACCACCCCGGGATTTTGATTGCGGGCAGTCAAAGCGATCTCTGATTCATAGTTTGCGTAGCGGTCGTGGTATTTGCCCGAATTATTGGGCAGGATGGCTCTGCCGTTTTGATTCCAAAGCTTGAAGTTTGATTTGGTGATGGGGGTCCCCATCACCACGACTCTTGCATATTCAGCCATAAAGCCCGCCTTTCCATTTTAATTGGATTTTAGTATAATGACTCAATGCCCTCATTCCGAAATGGATCATGAACCCTCGTTGGGAATACCAATCGATGGGAATACCAACCGATGGGAACCTCTAACTTCATTGGATGAATGACGGACAAAACCAATTCCAGTATACCATAAGGAAAAACACAGAAAAATGATCAAGCAGGATAAACCAATTTTAATATTAAGCATTGAGACCAGCTGCGATGAAACAGCGGCGGCGGTTACCAGAAACGGCCGGGAGGTCTTATCGAATATCATTACCTCACAAATTCCGCTGCACCGCCTGTTTGGCGGGGTGGTCCCCGAGGTGGCGTCAAGAAAACATATCGAAAGCATTGATGCGGTGGTCCAGCTGGCCCTGGAGGAAGCCGGAGTCACGCTCCGGGATCTGGACGCCATTGCCGTGACCAAGGGACCGGGGCTGGTGGGCGCTCTTCTGGTGGGCCTGCAGTATGCCAAGGGCCTGGCTTTTGCCATGGAGAAACCCTTGGTCGGTGTCAACCACATCCGGGGGCACATTGCCGCCAACTTCATCGAACATAAAGACCTCCTGCCGCCCTTTGTGTCCTTAGTGGTGTCCGGCGGCCACACCTATATTGTCAATGTCAAAACCTATTCGGATTTTGAAGTTGTAGCGGAGACCAGGGACGATGCCGCCGGTGAAGCCTTTGACAAGGTAGGGAGATCCCTTGGCTTGAAATATCCGGGCGGTCCGGAAATCGACAAGCTGGCCAGGGAAGGCAATGAGAACGCCATCCCCTTCACCCGGCCCAAATTCCACGAGGATACCCTGGACTTTTCCTTCTCCGGCATCAAATCAGCGGTTTTGAATTACCTGAACAGCAAAGCTCTAAAGCATGAGGCAGTCAACAAGGCGGATGTGGCCGCATCATTCCAAAAAGCGGTCATCACGAACCTGACCGACCACCTGATGATCTTTGCCAAGGGGGAAAACCTAAAGAAAATCGCTGTCTGCGGCGGCGTGGCCAGCAATTCCTACCTCAGGCAAACGTTAAATGAGCTGGGCAGCGCCAACGGGATCGAGATATTGTTCCCAAGCCCCGTACTTTGTACGGACAATGCCGCTATGATCGGCTGTGCCGCCTATTACGATTTTATTGATGGCAAGACTGCGGATTTTAATTTAAATGCGGATCCCGGGCTGTCCATTCAGGGCTAGAAAACCAGTGCAGCCCGGGCAGCACACTTTTTAAAGGTTTTAACTGTTTTGTAATTTAAAAGGCAGTCAGCCAGTCTATATTGAATGGTAATACACAAATGATCGGGGAAAAATTACCTTCGGTCACTATGCCCAGACGCTTTAACCCCTGTGCTGCAGGAGAGATTTGGATGATAGACAAGGATAAAAACTTAAATGACGGATGGG
>CAZOTM010000091.1:0-3677 GCA_964582675.1 uncultured Clostridiaceae bacterium | reverse complement strand
AGGATGTCAAGGAGTACCGGATCGGCGATGAGATCGATTTTAAAGCGTTGATCCAGGCTGAGGAAGATAAAGCCCAAAGTACCAGACCCCTGTATAAAGTCACGGATTTGGAGAAATATCGGGAGGAATATGCCTTAAAGCTGGGTGGCGATGATCTGGACAAAGAAGATTTTTATGACCCCATCCCCTCGGAACGGAAAGAGTCCTTGGCTATGAGATTCGCTGCCAGTATGGCGGCGGGCTTTATGGGGATGGCTCTGGCTTTGGCCGTGATCCTTTACGTCCTGCCGTCCACTGACATCTTCAGGGAATCAGCCCTGGGCAGATATATTTCCGAGATATCCAACGATGCCGCCTATGATGCAGCCAGTTCTGTCATGACCAATGTCAGCGGCAAGCTGTCTGCCATAGAAAATCAAAAAGCCATATTAAACGAGGCCAGCAACCCAAAGACCATGCAGGTGTCGGAGATCGTTGAGCAATATAAAAGCGCAGTTATTTCGGTCATTACCAGGATCTATGTGGATCCCAATGATCACCTGGCAGGCTACCGGACCTTCATCGGCACCGGGTTCATCTTAAACGGGGAAGGCTTAATCGCAACCAATCATCATGTCATCGAAGGGGCGGATGAGCTTTCGGTTATCCTGTCCAGCGGCGAGGAAGTCAGCGCCACAGTCATAAACTCTGATGAGACCACCGACCTGTCCATCATTAAAATCACCGACGCATCGAAAATCGGAGGGGTGGTCACCTTCGGCAATTCCGATGATGCGAAAGTGGGGGATCAGGTAGTCGCCATCGGCAATCCGGTTTCCAGGAATTTTGCCGGGACTGTTACCGCCGGCATCATATCCGGCAAAGACCGGATCGTGGAAATTGCCGGTACGAAAATCAAATATTTCCAGACGGATGCCGCCATTAATGAAGGCAATTCCGGGGGACCTCTGTTCAATGACCGGGGCGAGGTCATCGGCATCAATACGGCCAAGATCCATAACAATAATACGGAAGGGATTGGTTTTGCCATTCCCATTAACACATTAAAAGACAAGCTGGCCTATTTATCCCAGCCGCCGGTCTACATGGGGTTCAATGCCAGGGATATGGATCTGGAAGCCCTGACGAAACTTAAAATTGCCAACGGCGTCGAGGTCATCGAAGTGCGCAGCGGTTCACCGGCTGACCTGGGCGGAGTGGAAGTGGGAGATGTCATCCTCAAGTTCAATGATATCGCCATCATTTCCACCACCCAGATGAATGAGATCAAGGATACCAACAAAATCGGTCAGGAAATAACCCTGAGCGTTTTGAGGGGCAGTGAAATCATAACCATTAAGTTCAAGCTCATCGAGAGGCCTTAAGGGAAGGACCCCGGGGAAGCCAAACCCGTTCATAAAAGCGGTTTGGATTTTCATTGAAAACTCAACAGATCAACTCAATCCATAACTCTATTAACTGATCAATTCAAAAGTCAGATCAAAGACTGATCAAAGACTGATCAAAGGCCAGGCACCGCTTCAATAAAAAGCGGTGCCTGGCTACTTTTAACTATGAACCGGTGGGCAGAAGTCTCCAAAAGCATTGGTTTATGGACTATGGAAGAAACTTAAGGAGTCTTATGGATCGGGAGATCGTGGCGGTCATCCCATCTGCCAGTGGAGATGAGATGCGCCGCTGTCAGGTGACGGAGACGTGGTTTCCTGGAGGCAATCAGCTGGCGGAGCCCCGAGTATCATTAAACTGGAGAGGGGATCACTGGGCTTTGGCGGCAGCTTTTCCAGCCTGACGGCCAAAGGTCAGGAAGCTGATCAAGGCAGTACCGCTTCCTGGGTATTCTTTATAAAGGATCTGACCGCTGGCCACTTCACCAGCGGCAAACAGCCCAGGTATGATCTGCCCTGTGGTATTGATGACATGCCCATCGATGTCGATTTTCAAACCTCCATGGGTGCCGCTGTTCGTCATGATGAGGTGAGCTGCGTAAAATTTGCCGGTTTCGATGGGTTTCATAAATTCCGCTGGTTTCTTGAATTGAGTGTCTTCACCGGTTTTGGCCATTTTATTGTAGTCGCTGACTGCAGCTTCCAGCTTCGATGGATCAGCCTTCATCTTGGCGGCCAGTTCTGCCAGGGAGTCGGCTTCTACGGTCAGATTGGCGGCTAGCGACTGAGCGACACGGTCGTTGAAGGTGCTTTCATCAAAGATGTACCAGCAGTTGTCCATATTCAGATCCATCATAATCCGGGTCCGTCTAAAGTGGAAAAGGGATTCATCCATAAAGCGTTCACCATCCGGAGAGACAAAGAGCCCTTTGGCCTCTTCCCCGTAACCATAGTAGGTCATCGGGTTTAAGGTCAGGTTGATACCGCCGTCAGGCATGATTAATTCAGCATCCACTGTAAGCCCCATGGTGATGCCATCTCCGGTACTGCCATCACCGACTCCGGTTGAGAAATTGCCGGCACTGGGATAGTATTTGGCAACATATTCCTGATTTCTTGAGAAACCGCCGGTTGCCAGAACTACTGACCGGGCGGTGATGGTGATATCGTCCTTGGCAAGATTGGTCGCCTTGACCCCGGTCACCTTACCGTCCTCGAAGATGAGCGAGAGGGCTGGCGTCTCCAGCATCACTTCGACCTGTTTCTCCTTGACTTTATCATACAGGGGAAGGATGATCCCCGAACCGGATCCGTTTTTGGCAAAATGACCCCGGGCCGGAGTCATCGTGGAGTGCAGGGGCTCGATTTGATCCGACAGCTCCACCCCATTATTCAGCAGCCATTCAATATTCCCTGCTGAATTGTTGGCAATCAAGTCGATAAATGATTTGTCCACCTGATGTTCACCAACCTCCATCAAATAATTTGCAAACTGTTCAGGTGTATCTTCAATGCCGGCAGCTTTCTGAATGGAAGAACCTGCCGCCAGGAGCTTTCCGCCGGAACGGACGGAACTGCCGCCAACAGAGGCCATTTTCTCAAGCAGGATGACCCTGGCCCCATTGTCGGCGGCTTCAAGCGCAGCCGACAATCCGGCGATCCCGGAGCCCACAACGATAACATCCGTTTCATAAGCTACGGTCTTCCCGGCAGGGATGTCACTCTTAGGAATTTTGAAGGCGGAAATCTCAGCCCCAGCCTCTGTAAGGCCCTTTTCTACAGCTGACAGGATCGCCTTGGAGGTAAAGGTTGCACCGGTTACGGAATCCACTGCCAGAGACTGAAATTCGATGATCTGTTTGGGGATCCTATCCAAAGCCGGTTCGGCGATCCCGACGGTTTCTTTGTGTTCAGTGATGGCAATGTTCAGAATCTTTTCCCCATCCACCGTCATTTCCACTTTGATGGGGGCGTTGTGGCCCTGAGCTTCCGTTGTATATGTTCCGGGTTTCAGTCCCCCGGGAGCTTGGGCAGCTGTTGTCGTCACAGGGGGGCTTGTCGTTCCGGGGGCGGTTGTTCCAGGCGTTGTGGTTCCGGATGGCTGTGGGGAACATGCGGTCAGGAGGCCGGAGATCAGGCAAAGGCTGAGCAGTTTTGTCAAAGGCTTGTTCATCGTCATTCAGCTCCTTATTTTTCTTTTTTTGTCAAAGATTATTAATTCAGTCAATAGCTTAACAATCTCCTTATTTGAATTATAAACGATTACAGAACTTTATTCCACGTTGGCTTGTT
>CAZOTM010000090.1:0-8221 GCA_964582675.1 uncultured Clostridiaceae bacterium | reverse complement strand
CATCGGATGTATGTGCTGTCATGAATTATGCATGTATCAAGCCGTCGAGCTGGTCAACAAAAACAAGGCAGCTGGCTTGATCTCCGGATTTTTCAGAAAATAGCGCCCTTTATCAGAAGAGACTCTGCGCTGGGATCACCTGCCCCAATCCATCAGGGCAGATGCATTACCCTTCGATCGATCCATCACCCGTAGATTGGTCTATTATGCATCGACTGGTCCATTACCCATCGATTGATCCATTACCCATAGACTGGTCCATTACCCATAAAGTGATCCATTACCCATCTGACAGAAATGAGGAAACGAATGAAAACCGCAGTTATCTATTATTCATTGGAAGGCAACACCAGGTATGCCGCAGAAAAAATCGCAGCTGAGCTCCGCGCTGACCTGATCCCCTTATTACCGGTCAAAGACTATCCCACTGGCAAATTCAGCAAGTATTTCTGGGGCGGCAAGAGCGTTACTTTTGGGGAAGCTCCCACCCTGGAACCGTATCACTTTGATCCGACCCAGTACGATTTGGTGATACTGGGCACACCCATCTGGGCGGGTACGTTTACCCCGCCGCTGCGCACCTTTATCCAAAGGAACCAGCTGACGGGTAAAAATATCGCCTTGTTTGCCTCCTGTTCCGGGGGCAGGACTGAAAAATGTTTTGATCAATTGAAGCAGGCAACCGATAACACCACTTTGATATCGACCCTCAGGCTGGTTGATCCCCTCAAGGGGAGGGATGCTGAGGTCCAGAGGAACATCGTTGATTTCTGCAGGAAGCTTGATCCTGCACTGTAACCCAGGTGACGGGCGATGAATGAGGTGCCCTGACCATGCCGGCTCAGAGGATGGATTCCTATAATATCACAGACAGTGAGACAGAGAGAGAGCCTGATTGATGGTCAATCAGGCTCTCTCTCTGTTTCGGTATCTTGCTTGGCTTCAAAGGTATCCGGCACGTGTCCGCCGTTCTTGTTTCTCTGGCGGACACACTCGGTGAGCAGATACTCGATCTGTCCGTTGACTGAGCGGAAGTCCGCCTGGGCCCAGGCATTGATTTGTTCGTACAAGCGGGCGGATAGGCGCAGGGGGATCTGTTTTTTACCGCCGGCCATATCAGTACAGGGTGCCGCTGTTTATGATCGGCTGGGCATCCCGGTTGCCGCAGAGGACCACCAGGAGGTTCGATACCATGACCGCTTTGCGTTCATCGTCCAATTCCACAATCTCGTTTTCGCTGAGCTTTTGCAGGGCCATTTCCACCATGCCAACCGCACCTTCCACGATCATCTTGCGGGCGTCGATGATAGCGCTGGCTTGCTGGCGCTGCAGCATGACAGCGGCGATCTCCTGGGCATATGCCAGGTAGGTGATGCGCGCTTCCAGTATTTCCAGCCCGGCATCCAAAACCTTAGCCTGGATCTCAGCGCGGATGCGCTCCGCCACCTCGGCACTGGAGCCGCGCAGGCTGCCTTCGTCGGGCAGGCCGTCGCCGGTGGTATCCACATTGGGGGCCACATCATAGGGATAAATCCGCACGATGTTACGCAAGGCGCTGTCGCACTGCAAGGACAGATATTCCTTGAAATTATCCACGTTGAAAACTGCCTTGGCTGTGTCCACCACCCGCCACATCACCGCTATGCCGATGTCCACCGGATTACCCAGGGTGTCGTTGACCTTTTGCTTGCTGTTGTTCAGCGTCATCACTTTAAGGGAGATTTTCTTATTGCTCTTTGCTTCCTGAGCTTCCAAGCCTTCGCTATGGGTGCGGATTGATTTGCGATTCTGGCCGCTGTCCACATCGCCGCTTTGCCCCAGCTTGGTTTTGGCGGCAGGGTTGATGGCCACGCTGAAGGGATGGACATAGTAAAAGCCCTCCCCTCTAAGGGTGCCCGAGTAATTGCCGAACAGGGTGAAGACCAGCGCCTCATTGGGCTTGATGACTTTTAAGCCCATCATAGGGATAAAACCTACTACCAGCCACAGAGTGCCCAATCCTACAGCTAAACCGCCGATGCCTTTTCCCGCCTCCAGCAAAACAGCCCCATAGATCGTTAAAACCAGCGCCACTACATATGCGGCGATACCGCCCAGTAAAATGGGCATACCGGGCATGGCCTTGATACTCTTCTCCTCCACATCCTTCACCTTCCTCAATTTATCTTATATCAATATGATATCACTTTAATATCATTTAATCAACAAAGGGTCTTTCTGCATCAATTCAGCCGAAATCGCAGCAAACCATACTCAGTGGTTGGGGAGAAATCCATCGGCCGGATGATGAAACAAGTTGGCACGGTCAAGGGAACCACTTAAAGGACTGGCTGCAGTTTGCTTCAATCTTTGACCGGGAAAACAAAACAATCCTGGCCGCCTTTCCGTTGAACCGGGGGGTTTTTTTTAAACAATTCTCGATTTTGCGATTTAGACTAAAATTTCCGGGAATTTGTAACTCTTGCCCTTTCCGCCAAGTTTTTTTCCGGACGAAAAGGCTGAATTCAAGCGATGGCACGCTTGAATTCAGCCTTTTTTCAATTTTGTTATTATTTTGGTGTTTCCTAACCGACCCGCCAACAGACAGCCGGCGCAGCTGTGTCATATGTACAATGGGCAGATCAGCAATCCGGCTAATTCTTTTCATTATTAACAGGAGCCGATTCAGAATATCCATATTCATTCAGGATTTTTGTGACTAATTGTTCATCACCAAGCTCGTCTTTGATGAAATCAGAAAGGGTTTTTTCCTTGTGTACCACGTATGTGAAAAACCAGGCACTGGAAGCCGTTGGAATAACATCCGTAAACGGCAAGAGTTCTTCCACCGCGCCTCCAAGAGCATGGAATATGCGTTTGGGAAATAACCCATAAATCAGAATTCCGCTTATCCCCGCCCAAATCGGATCGGCCATATCACCCATAATCGGGAAAAAAGCACTCAAAAAACCTGCCACATCAATAAGCACGGCACCACCTAGCTTGAGCATTCTTATTTTTCGATATTTTTCTATCAGTTCATTTTTCATTTTACTTCCCTTTATATGGTAGTGGTCTTTATCAGACATCCGAGTTTCTAAAGAGACGGCATCAACTGGATAATTTCCCGATTGGATGGTTATAGCCAATGGAATAATCGAAAAGTACTTTTTTACAAAGATGCTTTCCAACTCCTGGAAGATCCCACTAAGGAAATGCTTTGAATATCAGAAGGATACTTACAATCCTTTTCAACAAACAAGTCTCTTTGATCACAAGTGCAATAAAAACTATATTTCAAAATTATTCTATCATTGTTATGGGAAATGTCGATTAAAATTCGGCCATCTATTTCAAAACTTTTTGGCTACCTTTTGGCTACTTTTCGGCTTGACTGCTGCTCCGAATTCGAAACCTCACCTAAATCGAGTATAGGATCCCACAATAGCTTTCTGCTCTCTAATCCAGAAAACCTGCTCTCATATTCCGGATTAAGGTGTTCTGAAATACCGGACAGAGTGCATGATTTGACTGGAATACTTAATCACGGTGTAATTCGAACTTGCAGCCTTGCCAAGCACAGCCAAGGATCTTTGGAGCCCTGGTTCATTGGAGCCATGGTTCTTCAAAGTCACGGTAATGCTGAAATTAACAAGTCGGAAGGTTGTATTTGGCAGATTAAAATCCTACCAGTGTGGAAGCTAAGAATCCAGCCACCCCCGTGGGGTTCATTACTGCAGTTTAGAGTGCTGAGACGGTAACTTTGTCCATCATGCACCATGAAAGACCTGGAAATCAGTTCGTGAGCAATCGCAGGGGGTGGAACTCACCCTCTCCGTAAAATTATTCCGGTTACAAAAGGCTGAACACAAGCGATACCCTGCTTGTGTTCAGCCTTTTTGTTCGATATCGTTCTGGTGTGCATAAAGCGGGGCTGCGCTGCCGGTTTCTATGCAATCATGCCCTCATCGACAACTGTGCTTTATCCGCCGACCAGTACGGATTGGATGAGCACCGTATCCCCGTTTTTTACGATCAGCCTGCTGTCTGGAAGAAATCTGGTATCCCAGCCATTCAAGAGGATCCTGATCCACTGATTTCGGCTGCCGTCCTTAAGATACAGCTCCTTTTTTATTTGGCCTTGGTAAAGGGAATCGAGAACATCCACCACGGTATCAACGGTTATCCTGGAGTCGGGAGTGTCTTCAATATCAAGCTTAAATTTAGCTAGCCGGGTGATTTCCCGGAACACTCCGACGGTGATCACTTCAATCCGGATCATTTGAAATCAGCAAGGTCTTTCACCAGATCGTCCAAGCCAAGCTGGATTAGTTTTTCTTCTGAGGGAACTCCATTCTTATCCCATTTTCTCGCCTGGTAGTATTCATCAAGCATGAAATCCAGGTCTTTTTGCTCGATCACCGCCCCTTTGGAAATACCAAACTTCAGGGGTTCCTTCATCAGCCGGTCAGGCAGGGTATCGTCTTTTCTTGAAAAGCCCTCCCGTAGATTGAACATGCGACAAACATTATTCAGCCTCTCTCCGGCATCCCACATATCCTGTTCCGTGAATTCCCAGCCTGATGCGCCGGATACCAATTCAGCCATCAGTTTCTGGAAGGTATCCGCAATAAAGATGGAGGCAAACTCACACAGGGTGACGGAATCAAAAAGACCGGCAAAATCCTGATTGTATTTTGTCAGAGCTCCCTTGCCTTCATAGGCCAGCCGTTCCACTGCATGGGGGATGGGTATCCCGAATACTTCCTGAAGGGAGTACCCCTTATTGTGGTCGGCGCCTGTGTAACAAGTTGCGTAATTGAGTCCATGGGCCTTAAAGCCTCTCACATCATAAGCCGGCAGCTCCAGTCCCTTTACGTTCATGGCGTAGTAGCCGCTGTCACCGCCGAGCCTCTCGGCGGCTCGCTTTGTGCCATCGGAGAAAATCCGGCCGATTTGACCTTGTCGATACGCCAGCTGCCGCAGCGCCTTCATTACCGCCTCGTCATTGCCGAATTGCAGTCCCAGTCCATCCTCGTCGGCTATGATCCCCTTCTCAACCAGTTCCATGGCCATACTGATGGAAACTCCGGCTGAGATGGTGTCAAGTCCCAGTTCATCACATAGTCTGTCCGCAGCGATGACTGCATTGGGATCGGTAACCCCCACCACCGAACCAAGGGAGTACAGGGTTTCAAACTCAGGACCTTCTGAAGATATTCCGGAATACTTGCCGCTCCGGGCCATCCTGACCTGGCTGCAGGCGATGGGGCACCGATAGCAGGGATTCCTGGTCACAGCCGTAGATTCAAGACCCTTCACCCCAATTGATTCATCCCAGTTGATGGCTTCCGAGTTGTTCTGCCAATTGTTGTGGGGGAAGCAGTCCACTCCGGCAACCGGTTCAAGGGCGCTGGTTGACCCAACCTTTGAAAAGATCGGATAAGCCATGGGGCTGTCTTTGAAACTCTTCAGCATTCCGGATACACCTTTTTGGAACAACTCCTTATTTGCGATGGGAACCTGGTTGGTGCCTCTTACCGCAACCGCCTTGAGATTTTTGCTGCCCATGACTGCGCCGACGCCTTTTCGCCCGGCGGCCCGGGCTTCGTTGATTATGGCGGAAATAAGGCTCAACTGCTCCCCGGCAGGGCCTATGCAGGATATCCGGACTGCCTGATTGTTCAACCTTTCCTTAATGTACAATTGAGTGTCAAAGGTGTTAAGACCCCATAACTCCTTGGCACTCTTAAATTTCACACTGTCATTTTCAATATAGAGATACACCGGTTTTTCTGACTTGCCTTCGATGATCACCGCATCGTAGCCGGTCCATTTCAATTCGACGGGAAAGTACCCGCCGCTTAAGGCATTGGTCACTGTACCGGTCAAAGGCGATTTCGTCGCAATGTTCAGCCGGCTGACCGAAGGCGCATCGGTTCCCGTGATGGGACCAGTGGTATAGATGATCTTATTGTCTGGTCCCAGGGGATCGATCCCTGGTTTCAACTCATCATAAAGTATTTTTGCTCCAAGCGCTGCACCGCCAAGGTATTTTTTAAGCATCTCCTCCGGAATTGGTTCCGCTTTGCTCGTCTGGTCTGTAAGATTGATGCGTAACAGTTTCCCCCAAAAGCCTCCCTGTGGTTTCATTTGCTGATCCTCCTTATCTTAAATATTTTAAAATAACTTCCAATTACCTTGTTACTTAACAAATAAGACATTCTACAAACCTTCTTAATGCGTCCAGCCGCTCTGTGACATGCTTTTAAGTTGACCAATGTACCCTCAGCAAATTCTTTATGCTGAAAACAGCCAACCTCTCTTGCCCATTGGCTTTGGCAGCAATTAACGGGCAATTAAAAAAAAAAGACAAAAAAGGCGCTATCCACACAAGTGAATAACCCCTTTGCAAACACGGCAGGTCAAAAAATTACTTCTTTGGCCTAAAGTCCTGACTTTCCGATTTATCCCAGTCATAGTATTGGAAAGACAAGATCGGAGTTCCTATATCATTCAAGTATATTTTATCAAATTGCCTTCTTTAATACAATTGCCGATTGGATGGCTTGCCGATTGGATGGTGATGATTGCACCGCTATTAAGACTACATAACACGATCCGTCATTGACTTTATGCAGGCCATTTTTCCTGCAAGCAGATATGTTCAAATTCAATCGGGGGGAAGTAATCCCCTGTTGAACCTGACGGGTGAGCCTGTAAATCCCCATTCCAGCTGCTCGTCCAACTGCCCCATCGACAAAAAAGCCTAAAAACGGCATTATCATCGGCAAGTAAGCCGGTAGGGTTGATGTCACAGCAAGTACCAGCAACGGACTAACGTTATACATGCAAGATGTCACAGACACACGGACAACGGTAATTGACTTCATTTAGAGACTCGACTACAATATTTTTAATCTAAATAATTCCATCTGGGAAGCTCTCAATGGCGATTCTATATTGCTTTAATGACCTGCCTCATTGGCAGCCGGCGATGACCGGCAGGATGGACGCTGTGTTAACACAGGGTTCTTTTTATGACGGATTAAGATGGCCTACCTGCCAAATCCCCCAGACCTGGGAGGAGAAGTCCCATGAGTTGAAAACAAAGTTCCCAATCCCCAAGTGGCTGTCATCCCTGAATTATACAAAAGGATATATTATGATTGAAGTAGTTGCTGCCCTGATATGGAACAAGGATCGATTCATGATCTGCCAGCGGCCGGCCAACAAGGCCCGCAGCTTGATGTGGGAGTTCGCCGGCGGCAAAGTGGAACCCGGGGAGTCAAAGGAACAGGCGCTTATAAGGGAGTGCCAGGAGGAACTGGCAATTACCCTGTCGGTTGGCAACGAGTTCATGGAAGTGGTTCACACTTATCCTGACATTACTGTCCACCTTACGCTGTTTAACTCTACGATTGCCAAAGGCATCCCTCAAAAGTTGGAGCACGCTGCCATTCGCTGGATTACTGTGGATGAGGTTCCCCAATACGAATTCTGCCCGGCAGACCAGGAAATTCTAAAGCTTCTTAAACTAACAGGAATGAAGCAAAGCGAGGAGACATATTATGATTAACCGCTATATTGCATTTGAAGTGGAGACCCCTAACTTCGCCAATGATCGGATCAGCGCAATCGGAATCACGGTCATTGAGAATGGTTCTATTGTGGATGACTTCTACTCTCTCGTAAATCCAGAAACCCGCTTCGACCGTTTTAATATTAATCTTACAGGCATCACGCCAAAGATGGTGGCGGACCAACCCGCTTTCCCCCAGCTGTGGGAAAAGATTTCTCCCATTATGGGCAGCGGCCTGCTCATCGCCCACAATGCCCCCTTTGACATGCGCGTGCTGGCAAAATGCTTGAGTGCCTACCGAATCCATTGGCAGCCCTATTCATACTATGCCTGTACCTATAAGATGGGACGATCCTGCTATCCAAATCTGGAAAACCACAAGCTTGACACCCTGTGCAGTTTTATCAACCTGGAACTCGACCATCACCACGCCGGCAGCGACAGTCGCGCCTGCGCTGAACTGCTCCTGAATTACCTGCATCATGGCTTGAAGGTGGAGCCCTTTCTCCGACAATATAAATTCTAGCAGTCATCACTCTCCTGCGATGACACCGTGGCAGTGTGTAAAATGTTTTGTGTAACCTAAAAACTCCCATAAACGTGATGTAAGGGGGTCAACTCTTGTAAAGTTAAGTTATGACGACAAAACCAAACAAGAAG
>CAZOTM010000089.1:7082-8301 GCA_964582675.1 uncultured Clostridiaceae bacterium | reverse complement strand
ATACCAAGTGAAACCGGACGTTCACAAGCTCGGGAACCTGAAAAAGTTCCTCACCTCGCCCGAATGGTACGAGCACCCGGTTTTCAGCCGGATTGTCCGACTGTTTGTCCGGGATCGCTCAGAACTGTTCCATGAGTATTACCAGCACCTAAATAACCTCGACCAGCCGCAAATGGAGGAGAGCACGGTCGGAGAGCTGGCGACAAAGCTCAAGGGAAAGGGTCTGACGCTGGCTCAGAGGCTTTCCGGCCAGACATCGAAAGAATACCAGGATGTGCTCAAGATCATCGATGAGGGCGACATCTACAACGTGGTTTATTCCGAAGACAATCTCAGGAAGCAGGGGTTCTCGGAAGACACGATTGCCGTCTGGAGGGGGTTCAGGGAGTCTTACGACAAATCCCTGGACATGATGACGGCCCAGATGAACGCAATGATCGAGGCCATTGAAGAGGAAGCCGCTTTCAAGGGGATTAAACCGGTTGATTACTCGGAGATGTACCAGACCTTAAAAGGCGCTCTGGCCACGATGGGGCAGCTTCGGGGTTCGTATGCGCCAAGAATCCGGCAGGGGAATTGGGCGGTAACGGCTCACCGGGGTCCGGAAGAAGCAAGGGAGTATTACCGGGAACATCGGTTCAGCCACAAGGCGGCAAGTCGGCTGGCAAGGAAATTGGAGTCTGAAGGCTGGACGGTTGATCGCATTGGGGAGATTGCGAAACTTCCCGAAGATGTGTTCCAGGACCTGAAAACGGTTTCCGTCGCCAAGGCGATTGAAACGGCCATCAGCAAGATGGGCAAGGGAGAGGGCTCACAAAACCAGTTGGTGAAATTCAACGAGGAAATCCTGAAAGAAGTGGCCGATATGATCCGGGCCAGAGGGTTCAGATCGGCCATGATCCGCAGAACTCCGGGAACAGCGGCAGTCAAAGGCTACATCGAGGACCCGATTGAACGGCATGCGATTTACACTAATAACGTTGCAAGAGGGATCGCAAAGGCAAAGGTCGCCGGGAAAGCCATGGAAGAGCTGGCCGGGAAAACCGTCAAAGGCGAGAAGGTAGGCGGAATCGATCCCGAGAGGGAGCCGGAAATCTACTCGGCTGCAAAGGATTACATTGAAGAGCAGCTCCGGAACCTGGACAGGGCGGACAGGACGATAGCATGGGCGAAATCGCTTGCCACCTTGAAATTCCTGGGATTTTCCGCACGGGCGGCG
>CAZOTM010000089.1:6777-7072 GCA_964582675.1 uncultured Clostridiaceae bacterium | reverse complement strand
TCAGTATGTCACCGGCGGCAAGATCCCGCTGTGGCGTGTGAACAAAGCCCTCGCACTGGCAGGGAAGGATGCTGCGAAGTTCATGGCCGGGAAAGAAGCCGGATCTTTGGACGACATGAAGTTTCTTGCGGATGAAAAGCGTCTCGGTTGGGACGATCCGCAATACACCCGAGACATGATTTCAAAAATAGGCTCTACAGGAAACAGGGCATGGGCGGCCACCATGGATGGTGCCATGTGGATGTTCGGGAAAACCGAGCAATGGAACAGGTTAACGACCATGCTGGCGGCTTAC
>CAZOTM010000089.1:0-6767 GCA_964582675.1 uncultured Clostridiaceae bacterium | reverse complement strand
GGCAAAGACGGCAAGCGACAAGGCTCACGGCATCTATGGACGGGCAACGCTCCCCTCGATTGCCTGGGGGAGAAATCCCGCTGCAAAGCTCGCGCAGATGCTTTATACCTTCTCAAAGTTCTCCCACAACTACATGCAGATGCTCTATGATCTCGGTTTCAGAAAGCATAACTGGAAAGCCTTTTCCTACGCCCTTCTTGCTCCGGTCATGCTTTCGGGTGTTTCGGCATGGCCACTGAAAGACGCCGTGTTCATGCCGTTGATCGGGCTTCTGTTGTCGATCCTGGGCATAAAGGACCGGGACGAGGACACGGAAAAGTGGGTCTGGGACATGACGCGGCAGTACCTGGGCGCCGGGACTGAAAGCGTTGGGCGCCATGGCGCAATGGGAGCTCTCGGGTTCGACATTTCCGGATCTCTGTCCATCGGGGTAGGTCTCCCGAGAGACATCTGGGAATGGGGCGGAGCAATCGGCGGGGTAGCCAAAGAGAGTGGAGCGGCACTCGGAGAATTGGCACAAGGGAATATAGGAAGGGCTGCGGAACACATCCTGCCGTCAGGTCTGGCGAATCCTCTCCGGGCGATCCGGGAAGCGGGAGAAGGCATAACCACCAAGAACAAAAGAAGGGTATGGGATGAATCCGGCAGGCCGTTTGTGCCCATGGCTGGGGAGACGGCAAGAAGGGCTTTTGGGTTCAGATCCACCAGACAGGCGGTACTCTCCGAAAGAACCTGGGAGGGACATCGACAACAGGCCAGGTTCACGGAAATGCGGAACGACATCTACGAGAAATTCCGGGCATGGCTTCTTGGAGGCGGGAGAGATCGGGCGCAATACGCGAAAATCATCAAGGAAGCGCGTGAATATAACGCCAAAATCAAGGAGCTGGGGCTCATGGCGGAAGTCCCGGCGATTACGTCCCAGGCGCTGAAAGGGCAGATGAAACGGATGCAGGCTCCATCAAAGCGCGAAAGGGCATTGTTGATGTAATAAAATAGGTTTGCAATACATGAAACCAAGCCTATAATGTAGACACATAACGGTTACAGCGAGCCCTTTTAAAGAGGGTACTCAAAGCCCGGATTCGGCAGGTTCTCTGCCGGTTCGGGCTTTTCTTTTAAGGAGACGACAATGAAACGACTTACGGCAATCAAAGATCCCCACGGAAACAGTCTGATCGGGTTGAATTACTCCGATTATGTTGATGCTCGCGTTCTGGCGGCTGGCGTTGCGGAAGTAATTACCGTTCCCGCAACCGCTAAGTATGTCAATTTCTCCGGCACCGCCGATTTTTACGCCCGATTTGGGGCGGCCGCTGCTGTTCCTTCCGCCGATGTCACTGACGGGAAGGGGAGCATCCTCAACCCTCAGTTACGGAGCATTGACGGAGCGGCAACGATAGGAATCATTTCCCCGACGACCTGCATCGTCACGCTGGAATTCTATCTGTAAGGAGGCGGACATGGATTACACCAAGCGAAATTATAGCAAATCTTTTAGTATTTTCGGCACATCCGGTGGATTTATCAGGCAGTTTTCAGAGGCAACTACTGGGGCACTATCTGGGGCTACTGGAAGCATTGCCGTTAATATTCCGGCTGGTGCGAGGATTTTGGGAGTTCAACTGAGAGTCGATACCGCCATCACGTTCTCAGGGACCGATACGACATGGAAAGCGGTTTATGACAATACGCCTACAACGGCTATCTGTTCAACTCAAGCGGCAGCGAAAAACACAAAGTTCAGCGCCGTTCATCCGGCATACGAGATCACAACCGATGTTGTTACGATAACCGTATCATCCGACGGGTCGGATACATTCACTGCCGGAGCGATCCGGGGAATTGTTTACTACGAAACGCTCACAGCAATGGGGGATGCTTCATAGTTTCTGGAGGAGAGTTGGAAAAGACAAGTTGGCTGGTGAAGGGTTATCCATATTCTGTAAACATCAGAAACCCGACATCGGCAGACAATACTTACCTTCCTTCCCATATCTGGATTAATGCAGATGCTGTTACGGCGTATAGTTTGGATAGCATAACCGGAGGAGTGGCAACATGGTCTGTAAGGTCTCCAGACTATATAATGAACAAGGATACGGAGTACCAGATCAATGTGATCGAGCGTGTTCCGTCAGGGGTGGGAACAACAGGAGCGCCTCCGACAATTACAGGGTTGCCAAACCAAGCAGGACAGGCGGGGGAATACCTCAAAACAGATGGATTTTCGGCTTCCTGGGAGCCTCCTCCTGGAGGAACAGAGTTACCAGATATAGCAGACCCAGATGATGGGGAGGTTCACTTGACTCCGAAAACTTCATCCACTGGAGCAGAAGGGACGATGTTCTACAATGGATTGGACGACCATGTTTACGTTGGGGTGGAACCATGAAGACTAATATTTGGCTGAAGAGGAACATCGTGATTTTGATCGGTGGAGATGAGGCTAAGAACATCCCTCCCCTTATCACGTTGGAAATCAAAGACCCCCAGATCATCTTTGATGAGCATGACGGGAAGGTTTTAATCAAGGAAACGAAGTAGGAGGTTGAGATGGCTGTCGAATTTAAGAAGCTGGCTTACGAAGATGATGTGATCGTAAAGACCCTTCTCACGACAAAGGGAGACATCATTTATGCGTCAGATGCAAACACACCTGCGAGGCTGGGGATTGGGGACGATAATCAGATTCTCCGGGTAGCCACAGATGTTCCCAACTGGGAGGACATCGGAGCACCGGAAGCCCATACCCTGAACTCCCACTCCGCACCCAATGGGGAGGTGGACTTCGATCTCCAGCAAGCAAAGGATCTTGTGTTTATGACCGTTGCGGCAGAGTTGAATCTTCCGACAACTGGAGTTGCTCTGGGACAGCCGATCTGGTGCACCAGTGAAAAGACGCTCCACGTTTGCACTTCGGCGGCGTAATGAAGTGGCAGAGCGACGAGGATAAAGACAGGCTTGCCCTGTTCCATAACGAGTTGGTGAGCTTGGTAGACAAGAGTGATCTACTGCCTCATGAGCTTGTATTTGTACTGGACATGGTGTCCTCTCAGGTCAAAAAACTGTTTGAGACAGCCTTGAAGAGCGAGAAGAAGAAAGATGGCAATTGAGTTTAAGAGATTAGCCTATGCCGATGAGCTTCACGCCGCCGTAACCATTGACGGCACTTCCCCGCTGTCCCTGTCCGGGCAGGCAATCTCATTGAAGAACGACGCCGCCGGTGCGATCACGGAAGTGGATACAGGCGCGTTGACTAACAGCGACACAGTTATTCCGACCAGCAAGGCTGTCTATACGCCTATGATGGTAAGAGCTACCAAGACAACGGCAATAAAAGAATTCACCATTGGATCAGGTGGAACTTATGCAACATTTGCAGAAGCATCGGTAGATGTTCCAGATATACTCGCATATAATACATACTTTCGTTTAAAATATGGATCGACTTTTACTACTGGATTTGATCTTAGAAATAAAATTGCTTGTGCCAACTCTATTTTTCAAATTTATGCAGAAAGGTATTACCCTACTGGGACAACCGAAATACCGACTCCTGATGCTACAGGAACAACATATATTCAGGACGATGATGTTTTTACCGAAGATGACTACTACAACGGATGTTGGGTGTTTATTGTTGATGGCCCAGGAACTGACAATGGTTTTGTCAAGATTACGGATACAGTTGCATCCACTCATAGAATATCTGTTGCAAGCTGGCCGAGTGGAACAGCGCCAACTCTCGCATCACGATATATGATTGTCGGTGCTTTGATAAATTGCGCTACTGGAAATGCTGGGTATATTGATACTTGTACTATGCCGATATGGCTTTATGGTGTTGGGATAACAGCGGATGCTGGATATGGAGTTTATTCCAATTCATCTTCGTATCTCAGAATATATAATTGTGGTTTTTACAAAAACTATTACTCTGGATTGGCTTGTGTGGCAAACAATTATGTGTTGGCCAGATATAATGGATTCGTAGCAAATAATCAGGCTAACAATTCCTCACATGGTGGAATATATTGTTCTTCTACTGGCCTATTAGAGTGTATGTGGAACGGAATTAGTGATAACATTCAAAGAGGAGTGTATGTACTACATGGAACATTTGGAGTTGTGTCAAATTGCTTTGGAGATGGGAATGGGTTATGGGGAGTTTATGCTCAATATAGTGGACAGGCAGATTGCGGGGGGACGGAGTGTAGTGGATCGAGTGGGAATCATAGCAACGGATCTGGTGACGGGAGCTTAACATACTAATGAAAATAGCATTCAAAAACGGACAAATCATTGAGATCGTTCCTGACGGGGGAAGACTTAGGACCATAGATACGGGATGGACAGAGTTATGGGCTCCAAATGATTTCAAATGGAAAACTCCGATTGAAAATGAGGAACCAGATGGAACAGTTAGCGTAAGATATAGATTGTCTATCGGAGATCCCGATCCCACAGATGATATTGATCCTGTTGTATTACAGGCTCACGTTGATGAGTTAGCAGCACAGGCGGCAAAGGCACAGGCATTTCTTGACAACCTTCCGTCATGGACGGCGGTGTCAAACGCCGTAGATAATATAGGAAACCTTGCCGAAGCGAAGGTATTTCTGAAGAAGATGGCAAGGGTCATTTATTGGTTGGTAAAAAATTCGGAGGACTAAAATGAAGAAGTTATTTCTTACCAATGTGATTTTATTATTACTCTCATCGCCAGTTAATGCTGGTCCGTATCTCGTCTGCGATCCACAGGCAGGAGTTACCGAATACAGATTGACAGGCCCTGCATGGGTACCACAGATTGTAACAGCGCAACCGGATGGTTCCCTGAAGATGGATGTGGCTGCTGCTACTGTTGGTGAAAATAGTTTGAATGTATCGGCGTGTAATGTTGATCTGGTGTGGGGGGAGGGCTGCTCGCTGCATACCCCTTTTTCTTTTACCAGACCCGGATCACCGTCTGGACCCGTGAACCTTGGGTTGTCGAAGTAGCACAATGAATTGGAGGCAGTGATGAAAAAATTAGCGGTTACAGTTGCACTCTCCATGCTGTTAACAAGTTGTATGACAGCTAACATGTTGGAGGCCGAGAAGGCTTACTACGAGGCCGTTGTGAGAACGCAACAGGCACAGGCTGCACAGCCGATCTTTGAACTGACTCCAGCGAAAGAAGGCGAGCCGATAACTTTAGGAAATGTCGGTAGCTTCCGGGTATATGGCCCTGTCGCTGGCAATATCAAGGAATTGGTTCAATACAAGCAAACTGATTATGTAGGCCCTTGGCTTCGGGTAGTCGGTGCTGCTCTTCCTTGGATCGGTGCATGGGGGATAGCTCACGAGATCGGAAAGGCCGCTGGGGATACGATCAGCAACTACTCACAGACGGTGAGCGGAACCGGAAACTCTGCCGTGTCAAAGACTTCGAGCATAAGCACTGGGAACATGGGTGACGGGAATACGCTCACAGGCATGACGGAGATCAGCGACAGCTATAACCCGACGACTACTACGACCACAACCAGTACGGATGATCATTCGAGCGTGGATGATCACTCTACACCGTAGGTGAAAAGATGAGAAGGCACTGCAATCCGACACTATACGTTCTATCAGGCATGGTCTTGATCTCGGCTCTTGTGTTGGCCGCATTGAATTGGTGGCCTCTGAATCCGATAGAGCTGAAAGAAATCAAGATTCTTAATGCTGATAACATAGTGAGGATCGGGCAGCCGATTCTTTTCAGAGTAACATTTACTAAGCACACGGAGAAGCCGGGGCTTATCATTAGGCAACTCATCAATGATAGGGTGATAAACTATACCGGCATCATGAGCAGGTTCCCAAAGGGAGATGGGCAGGGCATCGGCAGGATACATACTTCAAAAGGCGATGTGCCGGGTTCTTATCATATCAAGTATTCAGTGGTCTACAAATACTTCGGATTCCGTGAGATAGCCACCAGTGCGATCTCTGACGAGTTCGAGCTGGTGGAGGGAAGTAATGAATGATCCTATCATCACCTGGAATCTTCTTGTTACGGCTGTTGGTTTCCCTCTTCTTGCTTGGTTTATAAAGAGGAGTTTCGACAAACGGGATAAATTAGAGGAAAAGATCAATGAGGATTTTAGGCAGGGATTGAAAAAAGACATGGATAAGATCACTTGCCGTCTTGAGTTGATTGAGAAAAATCTTAACTCGAAGTTGGATAGAGAAGAATATGAAAGGAGGTCAGACGACAAGTGGGAGATGATCCAGCATCATACACATGACGCAAAGGGAAGGGTGGTAGTGCCATAATGCCGAGTTTTGGGGCTTTAAGCAGAGAACAGCTTGCAACCTGCGATGATAGAATTCAGCGGGTGTTCAACGAGGTAGTCAAACACTTCGACTGCAAGATCATCGAGGGACATCGTGGAGAGGCGTTACAAAATCTATATTACAAGCAGGGAAAATCTAAGGTGAAGTGGCCTAATGGGAACCACAACAGCTATCCATCACTTGCCGTAGATGCAATGCCATATCCTGTCAACTGGAAGGATGAAAAAAGACTGTGTTACTTTGCGGGATTTGTCATGGCAACGGCTTTGAGTATGGGGATCAGATTAAGATGGGGTTACGATTGGGATGGGGATACCGACTTGAAGGATCAAACCTTCTATGACGGGCCTCACTTTGAATTGGTAGATGCAACTAATGTTTAAAAGGAGGTAAAAAGATGCCAGATTTTATCAAAAGATGGTTTGTAAATTGGGCTA
>CAZOTM010000088.1:0-8329 GCA_964582675.1 uncultured Clostridiaceae bacterium | reverse complement strand
TTTCCGGTGAAGAAGTGGAAAACTCCAAGCCCCACCCGGAAATATTTTTAAAATGCATGACCAGGGCAGGGGTTAATCCCACCGCTTCCATGGTGGTGGAGGATTCCAGGTTCGGCATCGAGGGCGGCCGCCGGAGCGGTGCATTTACGGTGCTGATCCCCGATTTGATTGCCCCCGATGATGAAATGCTGAAAAATGCTGATCGCCATTTCGATTCCATGCATGGCTTGTATGACTATTTGCGAAAAAACTTATTATGAGTTCATCGGAACGTTAAATCCGGATTGCGGAACGAACAGGAAATTAACCGGCAATGGCAAATAAATTCAGACCATCAGGCCAGTATAATTATCCGGCAGGATTGAACCATAAACGACCTTACATTAAGGAAGGCAGGCTTGCACCCTGCCTTTTTTATTGCCGGTAAATTCAATTTGATCCCTGGGCGAAGCGGATAAGGGTCATTTCCACCCCAAAAGCCTATGGGATGCTTTTAAACTGGCCTTAACAAAAACCGGCCGGTTACTTAACAATCAAGGCCCATAATCAGTCTTGTGAGAAAAAAACATAATTTGAAAAGTGGGGGAGAAATATGACGAAACGACTGAAAGCCATTGTTTTAACAGCGGTCATGGCCTTGGGGATCGCAGCGTATACGCCGGTGGGCTATGCCGGATCTTTGACAGCACCGACCAGGGTCAATGCCCATATTGGAGAAGATGCTTCGACCATGATTAACATCACCTGGATCACTGACTCAGAAACGGACGCCGCTGTAAAAATCGCCCTGGGCAACGGGAACAAATATGCTGCATATGCGGGAGTGTCCAATGAAGTGACCATGTTTGAGGACATGAGTTATAAAATCCCAGTTAAGAAATATTCCAATCAGGTGGAGGTGTCGGGCTTAAAGCCGGATACGAATTACAACTATGTGATCGGTGAAGGGGAAGAAGCCTTCCGGGGAACCTTCAGCACGGCACCCAAAGCCAACTCCAAGGCACCGACGACCTTCGTCTATGTTGCTGACCCCCAGGTCAAGACCGCTGAAAACGGGGAAGCCTGGGCCGCCACTGCGGATCAGATTTCTCAGGTGAAGAACCTGGATTTCGTCTACATTGCCGGAGACCACACGGATAAAACCGCAGTCAACCCCCAGTGGGAAGATTTCTTCTACAATGACGGACTATATCCAACTGCCGTTCAGGATCTGTTGGGAAACACCTCCCTGGCATCGACTTATGGAAACCATGACACCAAAGACAACAGCCTGGATAGCAATGTGAATCTGCCTGACGAATACAGCAAAGGGGTATACTCCTACGACTACGGCGCAGCCCGCTTCGTCATCCTCAATTTGGAAAGCTCAAGATATGATTGGGATAATCGGGAAGCCCAGTACCAGTTGATCAAGGGATTGGTCGAGGACGCGAAAGCCGAAGGGTTATGGACCGTCGTGGGGTTTCACAAATCCCTCTACACCGGAGCCAGCCATGTTGATGATGCTGATGTGGTCGAAGCCAGAAAATTCTGGGGACCAAAATTTGCCGAAATGGGTGTGGATGTAATCCTTCAGGGCCATGACCATGTTTACTCCAGAGGCTTTGTAACTGCGGAAGGCTATAATGCCAACCCTGCCATGGACCAGTCAGGCAGCTACATTCTGCCGGCCAATGCGCCTTTGTACATGGTGGGCAATCATGCCGGCGGACTGAAATGGTATGAAAAAGTTGAATATGCCGTAGGTGAGGGAGATCCCATCTCGCCGGATTATGAATTCCTGGATGTGAATTCAGTAGACGACGGTTCCCGTGAAAAGCAAGAGCAAACCTGGACTGTGGTGGAAGTTAAAAACAACACCATGACGTTCACCGCCTACATGATGAAATACGATGAAACTGCCGATGAAATCATTACAGCACCCTATATCTACGATGCTTTCACCATCAAGCGATAAGCATAGGATGGATTATGCATAGGATGGATTAAGCATAGGATGGAATAAGCATAGGATGGAATAAGCATAGGATGGAATAAGCATAGGCTGGATCTATCCAGACCGGGATAAAATAATCATCAAACCAGGCTGAAAGAATTGCTCCCCAATCGGAGCAAAGTCCAGTAGGCAGGCCAAATGCACCTCACTCCCCGGAGCAGGTGCATTTCTATTGGATTATTTTATTTCGTAGTATTTTAGAATATTTTAGAATATTTCACGAATTGTTCATGATTATGTTAATTTTATCGATTAGTTGTGGTATAATATGTAAAGTAAGTTCATTATAGGGGGCATTCCATTCTGTGAAAAAAATTATATTATCGCTCATCCTATCCGGTCTATTGCTGACCGGGTGTGGGGGGAGCTTATCAAAAACTGATGATGGGGATCCTTCCAATGTCGGGCAAGTGGCAGAAAACACTCTTGCCGCTGAAAATCAAAGCGGATTGTCTCAGAATGATCGTGAGATGGTTCTCTGGGACGGTGAAATCGAGCACATATTTTTTCACCCGTTGATAATTTATCCTGAAAAAGCCTTTGATGGCAGCTATCGGGAAAGAGGCTTTGATGACTGGATGATTACCAGAGATGAGATGTTCAAGATCTTTGTTGACCTCTACGAAAGAAACTTTATTCTAGTGAATGCTACAGAAGCTTTCGTTGAGATCGACGGTACCTGGCAGCGCAATCCCGAATTTAAAGTACCGGAGGGGTTAAAGCCACTGATCATTACCATCGACGATTTATCCTATAACGAGGTTTATCAAGGCAACGGCTACTCTGAGAAACTGGTGTTGAACGCGGATGGCCAAGTAACTGCCCAATATTTGGACGGTGATGAAGTCAAAGAAGGCCGGGACTACGAAATTGCCACCTACATCAACCAATTTGTTGAAGAATATCCTGATTTTTCATTAAATAATGCCCGAGGCGTCCTGGCGTTAACTGGCTATGAAGGGATCCTGGGCTACCGAACCCAAGTCGGCGCCGACAACCGGGACGAAGAGATCAGGCAGGCCCAACTGGTTGCCGATCAACTGAAAAAAGACGGCTGGCTCTTCTCCAGCCACTCCTACGGACACAACAACCTTCCCGGATTATCCCTGGAAACCCTGGAGACTGACACGATAGACTGGCTGGACGAAGTCGGCTCGATTGTCGGCGAAACCACCATTTATACGCTGCCCTTCGGGAATATGCCAACCGGCGAAGATCGTGTCGATAAAGCGGCAATCTTAACCGACTTGGGATTTCATATTATTTTTTCGGTTGGCTATGAGTCCTACATTGAACCCAATGACGACCATCCTGAATACATCCTGCAGGATCGCCGAGCCATTGACGGTTTCTCCATGAGACTGGACGGCAGACTGGACGATTTAATTGACGTAGACGAAGTATTCTCCGAGTTTAGAAAAGAAAACCCGGTGGGGCCTGACAACTCCAAATCCTGAGTTTAGGCTTACCAAATGACAAAACCCTTGAAAGCGCTCGTTCCCGAGTCGTTTCAAGGGTTTTGTTCTTTAAACTTAATTTAGTTTAGTGCTTTGACAGAACTTATTTCTGCCTTAGGTCCGATGGTTGCGATGAGTTAATCGAACCAGATTTTGATTTCTCGCTCCGCCGACTCCAGGCTGTCGGAGCCGTGGACGGTATTTTCCTGGAGACTGAGGCCGTATCGGCCCCTGACAGTGTCCGGGGCTGCCTTGGATGGGTCGGTGGCACCGTTGAGTTCCCTGATTTTTGCGACGCAATCCTCTCCTTCGACGATCATGGCCACCATGGATCCCTCCAGGATCGACGCCAGCAGGGAAGGATAAAAGGGTTTTTGGACGTGCTCCTGGTAGTGGGCTTCGGCTTTTTTACGGTTGGGTTCCTGAGTCTTGATGTTTACGATGGTCAGACCATGATCCTCATAGACTGAGATGATCTTCCCGAGAATATTTCGTTTTACTCCGTCCGGTTTAATGAGGACAAGACTTTGTTCCATTACAATCCCTCCATGAATTCGCGGCAGGAATCCGTAAAGATCCCTGATACGCCGTGTTGTTTTAGTTTTCTCGCAACGTTAATGTCGTTGATGGTGTAAATGTTGATGAACAGGCCGGCCTCCAGGACTTTTTTCAGGCTGATCTCATCCACACAGCCGAGGGCGGTATGGACACCCTTTGATCCCAGGGTTTTGACATAGTCAATGAGATCCGGCCGCCGTCGGCCGATCAGGGGAGCGGTTTTTAAATCCGGGTTCATCCGGTTCAGGTACCTTATGGAATCATGATTGAAGGAAGAGTATATGATCTCATTGGGCAAGTCATGCATTGCCACTTCTTCCAGGACCATTTCTTCCAGTCCGGGGTAGGGGACCTCCGAATTTTTCAGTTCGATGTTCAAGATGATGTTTTCATGGCCGTCTTTTAAGAGTTCCAGCAGGTCGGCCAGGCGGGGCAGCCGGTGAAATTCCCCGGCTCGTGGCCGTGGGCGGCCGAAGTTGAATTTTGTCAGTTCTTCATAGGTAAAATCTTTGACATAACCCTTGCCGTTGGACAGACGGTCAATCGTCTCGTCGTGGAGGATCACGATCTGGTTATCCCCCGTCAGCTGGACATCGCACTCGATCCCGTGGCAGCCGTATTCCAGGGCTTTTCGAAAAGCCTGCAGGGTATTTTCCGGATAGAGCATGGAATAGCCCCGGTGGGCAAAAATATTCATAGGTTCCTCCTAATTACATGATTTTGTTTGAAGATCAGACAGCCTGGAACAAGGCAGTCTGGAGCAGGGCAGCCTGGGGCGGGGCAGCCTGGAGCAGGGCAGCCTGGGGCAGGCCAGTCTGAAGTAAGGAAGGGCGGTCCGATTCCACCATTTCTGGTTTCAAGATATTTTGGTGGATCCAGGGATTCTTCCGGATCCGCACTTCAGATGGTTAGGGTATCGCCAGGTCACAGGTTTTAAATTTTATGTCTACTCCATCATAGTAAAGCAATCAGGCCGGATATAAAACGGGTAATTGATGAACTTTGTCTGAAATTATCCGGAGCTCAGGGGAATACTCAGCGGGTTATTCAACAACACTTATGCAAAAGCGGATACAGATGTTCAACTGTGTCGGTGATCAAGACGGAGAATATTGCTTATAATAGACGGACAGGGGGAATAAAGACAATGATCAAAGAATTCATCCAATACTATAAACCTCACAAACGGCTGTTTTTCATAGATATCTTCTGTGCCTTCCTGGTGGCCGGGACTGACCTGGTGTTTCCCATGGTCACCCGACAGTTTATCAATGACTTCATTCCCAACCGGAATTTGGATCTCATCGTCAGGTTCGGGATCATTTTGACAGTGCTTTATTTGATCCGTTTCCTTCTGGACTACATTGTGGGATACTGGGGCCATGTTCTGGGGATCAGGCTGGAGTACGATATGAGGAAGGTCATGTTCCGGCACATCCAAAAGATGTCCTTTGCCTATTTCGACAACACAAAAACCGGCAGCATCATGTCCCGTATCGTCAATGACCTCAATGAGATCAGCGAGCTGGCCCACCATGGGCCGGAGGATCTGTTCATATCGGTTATCCTGTTTGTCGGCTCTTTTTTTCTGCTGATGCGGATCAATGTGCCGTTGACCTTGATCGTGTTTTCCATTGTGCCGTTTTTAGTCTGGTTTGCCCTGTCCTATAACCTGAAGATGCGCCGATCTTTCCAGGATCTCCGGGTTTCCCTGGGGGAGATCAATGCCCATCTGGAGGACTCCATATCCGGTATCCGGGTGGTCAAGTCCTTTACCAACGAAGCATTCGAGGAAGCGAGATTCGATGAAGGCAACGACCGGTTCAAGACCCTGCGAGGGGTTAGTGTCCGCTTCCTGGGCATCTTCGGCGGCGGCATCAACTGGTTTGCCAATATTCTCCAGTTAGCCGCCCTGATCTTCGGCGGATATTTTGTTTATCAGGGCTCCATCACAATTGCGGACCTCACTGCATATATCCTTTTCATGGGCATGATGATCAATCCGGTAAAACGGCTGGCCCAGTTCATTGAGCTGTTCCAAAGGGGGATGGCCGGATTCAGGAGATTTTCCGAAGTCATGGCCGCATCGCCGGATATCGTTGACAAGGCCGATGCAGCTGATTTAGCCGGTGTCAGGGGTGAGGTGGAGTTTCGCAATGTGGGATTCAGGTATTCCGATGACAACGAAAAAGTTTTGAACAACATCAATTTAAAGGTTCGGGCGGGGGAGACCATCGCCATCGTCGGGCCCTCCGGTGCCGGCAAATCCACCCTGTGTTCCCTGATCCCCAGATTTTATGAAATTGATGAAGGGGCGATTTTGATCGACGGCACCGACATCCGGGATGTCACGGTGGGATCACTGCGCAAGGCCATTGGAATCGTTCAGCAGGATGTTTTCCTATTCGCCGGAACCATTGCGGAAAACATTGCCTATGGGAATCTGGACGCCTCCCGGGAAGACATTATAAAAGCCGCCAGGGAGGCCAATGCCAATGAGTTTATTATGAATACGCCGGAGGGCTATGATACGAACATCGGCCAACGGGGCGTCAAGCTGTCTGGCGGACAGAAGCAGCGGATCTCCATTGCGCGAATGTTCCTTAAAAACCCAGCCATTCTGATTTTGGATGAGGCAACCTCATCTCTGGATAACCAGAGTGAACGGGTGATCCAGGAATCCATCGGGGAGCTGGCCAGGGGCCGGACGACCTTCATCATCGCCCACCGGCTGGCGACCATCCAAAAGGCCAAGCGGATCCTGGTCCTCACCGAGCAAGGGATCGCTGAAGAGGGAACTCATGATGAGTTGATCAATCAAGGCGGAGTCTATGCCAGGCTCTACAATTCTCAGGACTGGCAGCCTCTCCCTTAGCTCTTTCTCCAGTTTCCTGTTCCCTGAGCTTCATCATTGGAATGGCGCACCGAACGGTTGAACCCCGGAAACCCGTTACGGGGCGTCAGGTTCAGGGCGTCAGGTTCAGGGCAGCAGTCTGATCGAACCGCCTTTTAAGAGTCAGGTCAGGGCGCAGCAGCAGAAAAACCCGCAGGGTTCAAGGAACCATGCGGGTTTTTTGTCTCGGTGATTACTCTCCGGTCTTCGGCTCTGTTGTTGTGGAACATCCTTCGTCGAGTCGTTAAGAACAAACTGCTTTAGACAAACATCAGGCCGGTAACCAGCCAACCGATGATCCCCAGCACGATCCCCCAGATGACATCAACGATGACATGCTGTTCGGTGGTCAGGGTGGAGATGATGATGGCGGTCTCCAGGGCCAGGATGGCCATTTTTACTGCCGGGCTGAACCCGGAAACCATGGCGCTGATCATGGTCAGGGTGCAGGTGGACACATGGACTGAAGGGCAGCCGTTGTAGGGGTTGTTGGCGTGCCGGGTCAGTTTGAGAAACCAGGCGGTAAAGCCATTGCCGGGTATTTCATGGCGTACCACTTTATTCTGAAAAAACATGTAGAATAAGAAGGATACGATATGGATCAGTAAATATGCTGCGATCAGCTGGCGGAAAACCATTTTATGGTCAAGGGCCAAAAAGAAATAGATCAGGAGCATGGATGGATACCAGGAATTATAGATAATAACCGTCCAGGGAATGATTGGGATCTTGCGGTCCAGCTCGATGGCCCATTCATAGGGGGTCTTATTGAACCAGACCCGGTCCCAAAGCAAGTATAAAACCGATAGAACCGGCAGTAGGATCAGCAGTCTGACTTCCTGAATATTCGCCATAACCAGGCTGCCCATTTCGTTAAACATTTTAATATCACCTCATATATAGGATAAATCCCGATTATGGATCGTGTTGCTGCTTCGTATTAACTACCTTATGAAACCATATCCCTGGACAAATGGACCGGGGACTAGGGCTCGGTCAGGAGCAAGGCTGGCATATCTTCAAAGCATCTTAAATTAAGCAACGTTTCTATAATACCAATTTTATTGGGAATATCAATCCAAATCCTGTTAAAAGTATAGCGAAGATGGTTAGAAAATAACAGTACCTGGTGTATCTGAATGAGCAAATGGACGAAAAACTTAGGTAATCAAAGAATGTAGGGCAATTCATGTTAATTATGGTTTAATTCGTTTGTAATATTTTATGGATAGTGCTATAATTCTTAGTACACCCCTAAAACAGGGATGGCCGCAATAACACCGGCTGCGAAAATAAATTTAAAGATTTTTTAAAAAAAGTTGACAAGATGTTTCGCTGAGTGTTAGTATATAAAAGTTGCTTGTAACGAGCAAATGTTCTTTGAAAATTAAACAGAATATAAGGTAAAAAACCAGCAATTAATTT
>CAZOTM010000087.1:0-8411 GCA_964582675.1 uncultured Clostridiaceae bacterium | reverse complement strand
AGGAGGCTGCTTCTTGAAAGCATAGGTTGGATCTTCTTGAAAGCATAGGTTGGATCTTCCTGAAAGCATAGGATGCTGTAATTGAAAGTATTTACTTTTTCAATTAAATTTATTGGAAGCCTAGGATGCAACTTATTGAAAGCAAGGGTTTTCAGAAGGGTTTTTTGTGGTATAATAGTAAAGCATGATTTTACACATGTCCAATGAAATGGACTGTGAGGAGGATAATAAATGGAATTCAATATTGAAAAAATCAGTTCGAATAAAGTAAAGATAAACGTAACGGTTCCAGCGGAAGACTATGCCAAGGCACTGAAGAAAGCCTATGAGAAGAACCGGGATTTTTTCCAGGTCCAGGGGTTCAGAAAGGGCAAGGCTCCCTATGAAATGGTAAAAAGAAAATATGGGATTGAGGCGCTTTATGAAGATGCTGACAATTTTACGCTGAATGATTCTTATTTTAAAATCGTTAACGATGAAGATTTGAAAGTAGCCGGACAGCCAGTGGTGGAAATTCAATCCAGAGGCGAAAACGAACCGTTTATATATTCAGCCGAGGTGGAGATCATCCCGGAATTTGAAGTGGCCGCATACGAAGGACTTGAGGTTCCCAGACATGAGCATCCCTGGGATGAATCAGCCGTTGATGACGAGCTGGAAACCATGAGAGAGCAGAACGCCAGGATCACGCCCAAAGCAGAGGGTGAAGCCATCGCCATCGGAGACACGGTAAATTTGGACTTTGAAGGATTTATCGACGGTGTTCCCTTCCAGGGCGGCAAGGCTGCCGGACATGATCTGGAGATCGGTTCCGGTTCATTCATCGGCAACTTCGAAGACCAGCTGGTCGGCTTGAAGGTTGATGACGAAAAGGATGTTGTCGTGGCATTCCCCGAAAAATACGGTGTGGATGAGCTGAACGGCAAGGAAGCCACCTTCAAGGTGAAGATCAATGACATCAAGGTAAAGGAACTGCCGGAACTGGATAATGATTTTGCTTCCGAGGTTTCTGAATTCGAAACCGTGGAAGACCTCCGCGGCGATCTTTCCAGGAAGATGCGGGAAGAATATGACCTGCATATGGCAGAATCCGCCAAGGAAGCCGTCTTGAACGCCGTTACCGACAAGACGGAGCTGGACGTGCCTGAAGCCATCGTGGAAAACGAGATCGACAACATGCTCAAGGACCTGGAAACGAAGCTTTCCTATCAGGGCATGAACCTGGAAGGTTACTACAATATGATGGGACTGTCTGAGGCAAATGCCCGTGAGACTATGAAAACTGATGCAGCCAGACGGGCCAAGACCAATCTGATCATCGATAAACTGGTGGCGAATTCAGACTACGAAGCAACGGATGAGGATATCCGGGCCATTGCCGATAAGTATGCCAAGCAATACAAGCAGGATGAGAAGTTCGCCCAGAGGCTCATCGACAATAACAAGAGCGGATTGATCAATGACATCAAGCTCCAGAAGATTTTGGATGATATGACTGCCAAGGTCAAATGGGTGGAAGGCCACGGCCATGACCACGGCCATGACCACGGCCATGACCACCAGTAAAACAGTACCAACCAGACAAGGTTAGACGATATAAATAAATGACAAAAACTGCCGAAGTGGAGACTCCGGCAATTTTTGTCTGCAAAAATAAGCTGCTTTGCAAATATGGCAGGCGAAGGACAGTTTGACACAAATACACAACACAGGCACATAACCCATAAACAAATACCATTCATGAGCCGCGGATCAAGCGGGATGGACCTGGGAAGAACCTCCGGAAAAAACCTGGAAAAACTGGTGGAAACAATTCCTAGTTAAATGGTAGGATATATTTTATTTCATCTTGGTTTATGATATAATATTTAAATGCAAAGAAATATGGCATAATACGAATTGCCATGGTTGACCACGGTCATCCCCCAGGGAGATGCAGTGTCTTAAGGCTATTTTAATCTCCGGGGCCTAGAATTAGGGTGCGATTTGTAGCCTTGACCGGTCACAAGACCAGTTTGGGTCAGCGCTTGGAATGACATAAATGTTTAGAATCAAGGAGGATCAGTATAATGAGTTTAGTACCAATGGTCGTGGAACAGACCTCCAGAGGCGAAAGGTCATATGATATATTTTCAAGACTTTTAAAGGATCGGATCATCATGCTGTCGGGGGAAGTCAATGATACCATGGCATCGTTAATCGTTGCCCAGCTGCTTTTCCTGCAGAGTGAAGACCCTGATAAGGATATTTATCTCTATATCAATTCACCGGGGGGGTCCATCACCTCGGGGATGGCGATCTATGACACAATGAACTATATCAAGCCGGATGTGGTCACCATCTGCACCGGTATGGCGGCTTCCATGGGTCAGTTTTTGTTGACCGCCGGAGCCAAGGGAAAACGCTACGCTCTGCCCAACAGCGAGATCATGATGCACCAGCCTTTGGGCGGCTACCAGGGCCAGGCGACGGATATTGAAATCCATGCCCGGCGGATCTTGAAAACCAAGGAAAAGATGATCCAGATCATTGCCAAAAATACCGGCAAGGATGTTGAACAAATCAGAACTGACATCGAGCGGGATTTCTTTTTCTCCGCCGAAGAAGCAGTTCAGTACGGCCTGATCGATAAAGTAATCGAAAGCTACGAATCGGCCAAGTAGGTTAAGACAAACCCCGGAGGTATATAAATGGCAAAAAAAGTAGATGACAGTTCCAATTTGAGATGTTCCTTCTGCGGAAAGCCCCAGAACCAGGTCAAACGACTGGTGGCTGGACCAGGTGTGTATATTTGCAACGAGTGCATCGATCTGTGCTCGGAAATCATCGATGAGGAATTGGGAGATAAGGAGTCAACTTTTGATATCAAGGATCTTCCCAAGCCCAAGGAAATAAAAGCTCATCTGGATGAGTATGTGATCGGCCAGGAGGATGCCAAAAGAGCCCTTTCGGTGGCGGTCTACAATCACTACAAACGGATCAACAGCAAGGATCGGAAAAAGGATGACGAAATTGAACTGACCAAGTCCAATGTCCTCCTTTTAGGACCCACCGGTTCCGGCAAGACTTATCTTGCCCAGACCCTGGCCAGACTGTTGAAGGTGCCATTTGCCATAGCCGATGCCACCACCCTGACCGAGGCCGGCTATGTGGGTGAGGATGTGGAGAACATTCTGTTAAAGCTGATCCAGAATGCGGATTATGACATTGATAAAGCTCAAATGGGCATCGTATATATCGATGAGATCGACAAGATCTCCAGAAAGTCGGAAAATGTCTCCATCACCAGGGATGTTTCCGGTGAAGGCGTACAGCAGGCTCTCCTGAAAATTTTGGAAGGGACCGTCGCTTCGGTTCCACCCCAGGGGGGAAGGAAACATCCCCATCAGGAGCTGCTCCAGATCGATACCACCAACATCCTGTTCATTTGCGGCGGTGCCTTTGACGGTTTGGAAAAGATCATCGAGAAACGGGTCAACTCCTCCTCCATGGGCTTTGGCGCAGAGGTGAAGAGCAAGCATGACATGAACATCGGGGAGACGTTAAAGCAGCTCCTGCCCGGGGACCTGATCCGGTTTGGACTGATTCCGGAATTTGTCGGCAGACTGCCCATCACCGTCTCACTGAGCAACCTGACGAAGGAATCCCTGGTCAGGATCCTGACAGAACCCAAAAATTCACTGGTCAAACAGTATGAACGACTGTTTGAGATCGACGGAGTGGAGCTGGATTTCACCAGGGAAGCCCTCCTGAAGATCGCTGAAACAGCCATTGACCGAAATACGGGAGCCAGGGGCCTCAGATCCATCGTGGAGGACATCCTGCGCGACATCATGTTCGACATCCCCTCCGATGATGAAGTCGGCCGGGTAGTGATCACCGAGGACACGGTGAAGGACAAGCTGCCGGAGATCATCCGCAAGGTTGATCTGGCGATCAAGGAAGAAAGCGCATAGAATCAATAAGGACATGCCTTCCGGTGTGTCCTTTTAAAAACAGCCTCAACCGATCCAATTGTAAATTTAATCCCCAAAATGGATCCATGGATCTGTAAATAGGTAGAATTACTGTAATACACAATAAGGAGAAACAATTCATGAGCAATAACAGGGAGCTCCCCTTAATACCCTTAAGGGGACTGACTTTATTTCCACACATGGTTCTTCACTTTGATGTCGGCAGGGAGAAATCGATAAAAGCTCTCGATGCAGCCATGATGTCAAATCAGGAGATCTTTCTGGTCACGCAAAAAGACGCCAAGATAGAAGATCCAACCGATAAGGATATAAATGATGTAGGTACGATCTGCGCCATCCGGCAGCTGCTGAAACTTCCCGGCAATACGGTGCGGGTTTTGGTGGAAGGGACCAAACGGGGCAGGCGGGTCAAATATGTTTCCAAGGAACCCTTCCTCGTCGCGGAAGTGGAAGATATCGAGACGATCCGGGATGTGACGGACACGGAGGAAGAAGCCCTGTTGAGAACCGTCAAGGATTCCTTTGATGATTTTATCAAGCTGTCAGGGAATATGCCCCCGGAAGCCCTGCTGACTTTTGAAGACATCAGTGATTCCGACCGGTTCAGCGACATGGTGGCTTCCTATATGGTGTTAAAGACGGAAGAAAAGCAGGAATTGCTGGAACTGGCTTCATTGAAGAAGCGGCTGGAAAAGCTGCTGGTTTTCCTGAAGAATGAGCTGGAAATCATGAAAATCGAGCGCAAAATCGGTTCCAAGGTCAAGTCCAATATCGACAAATCCCAGCGGGACTACTATTTACGGGAGCAGATCCGGGCCATCCAGGAAGAACTGGGCGAAGAGGATGAAACCAAGAAGGAAGTCAGCCGCTATAAGACCAGGATCAACAAAGCCAAACTTCCCAAGGAAGCCAAGGAAAGGGCTTTGTATGAACTGGACCGGTTGAAGAATTCCGGGCCTTATTCCTCAGAAGGCGGCATTATCCGGACCTATTTGGACTGGATTCTGGATCTGCCCTGGGGTGTATATACCAAGGATAATAACGACATCGTCAGGGCCCGGGAGATCCTGGATAATGAGCACTATGGCCTGAAGGATGTCAAGGACCGAATCATCGAATATCTGGCGGTCAAGGCGATGAAGGATTCCATCAAAGGACCGATCCTTTGTCTGGTGGGACCTCCGGGGGTCGGCAAGACCTCCATTGCCAAGTCCGTGGCCAATGCCCTGGACCGCAACTTTGTCCGGATGTCCCTGGGCGGTGTCCGGGATGAAGCAGAGATCAGGGGCCACCGGAGAACCTACCTGGGAGCCATCCCTGGCCGGATCATCTACGCCATGAGGCAGGCCAAATCCTCCAATCCCTTATTCCTCCTCGATGAGATCGATAAATTAAGCAATGATTTCCGGGGGGATCCGGCGGATGCCCTGCTGGAGGTTTTGGATTCCGAACAGAATTCAACGTTCCGGGATCATTATCTGGAACTGGAATATGATCTGTCCAAGGTCATGTTCATCACCACCGCCAACTCTCTGGAAACCATTCCCAGAGCCCTCATGGACCGGATGGAAATCATCGAGGTCTCCGGTTATACCTATGAGGAAAAGCTGAACATCGCCAAGCGGCATTTACTGCCCAAGCAGCTGGCGGAGCACGGTTTGACCAAATCTGCCCTGAAAATGAGCGATGAAGCCATCAAGGCCATCATCGACGGCTATACCCTGGAATCCGGGGTCAGAAATCTGGAACGCAGTCTGGCCTCCCTGATCCGAAAAGCCCTGGCCGAAATGCTGGAAAAGAAAAAGAAGAGCATGACGATCAATGAAGCTGTGGTGGAGCGATTTTTAGGCCATCCCCGCTTCGAATACGACAAAGCCGATCTCATCGATAAAGTCGGCGTAGCCACCGGTTTGGCCTGGACGCCTTACGGCGGCGATATCCTGCCCATCGAAGTCCAGGTCATGGATGGCTCAGGCAAGCTGGAACTGACCGGGTCTTTGGGAGATGTCATGAAGGAGTCGGCCAAGGCAGCCTATTCCTACATCCGGAGCAAGGCGGCGGAGTTGGGCGTACCCAATGATTTCCATGTCAAAAAGGACATCCATATCCACGTGCCGGAGGGGGCTACCCCCAAGGATGGTCCTTCGGCAGGGATCACCATGGCAACGGCCATGGTATCGGCCCTGTCCGGAAAAGCGGTTTCCCACGAAGTAGCCATGACCGGGGAAATCACCCTGACCGGGCGGGTCCTGCCCATCGGCGGGCTTCGTGAAAAATCCATGGCGGCCTATCGGGCTGGGATCCGCCGGATCATCATCCCTTATAAAAACGTACCTGATCTGGAAAAGATCCCCCAGGCCATCCGGGAGGACATTAAGTTCGTTCCCGCCCGGGAGATCTCCGAGGTCATAGCCAATGCCCTGATCGGTGACAAGGAATGATCATTAAAACCTCCGATTTTGTGACTTCAGCCGCCAATGCGGACGGCTATCCCCTGGCGGACCGGCCGGAGATCGCCTTCATCGGCCGGTCCAATGTGGGCAAGTCCACCATCATCAACTCGATCACCGGCCGACGTGCTCTGGCCAGGGTTTCCAATACACCGGGCAGGACACGGCTGGTAAACTTCTTCAACATCAACAATGAGATGTATTTGGTGGATCTGCCGGGTTACGGCTATGCCAAGGTCTCCAAGCAGGCCAAGGAGGTCTTCGGGCGGATCGCCGAAGAGTACTTCAATAAGCGCAGCAGCTTAAAACGGGTGGTATTGCTCCTGGACTCCAGGCATAAGCCAACCGGCGACGATGTCCTGATGTACCGGTATCTCAAGCATTTTGACATCCAGATCTGCGTCATAGCGACGAAGCTGGACAAGCTTAAGCGGAACGAAATCCGGAAAAACGAAAAATTGATCAGGGATACCCTGGAAATGGACCCGGCTGAGGAACTCATCATGTACTCTGCCCTGACCAAGGAAAACAAGGATATCATGATGGAAAAGATATTTAACGGCCTGCTGGCAGTCAATTCAGAAACATAAGAGGGTTGTAGTATGGAAAAGTTTATTAAAGAATGGGTACTGCCGATCATTGCCGTCGTACTATTGTCCATCGCGATCCAAAAATTCCTGTTTTTCCAGATCATCGTGCCCACCGGCTCCATGCGGCCCACCATCAATGAAGGGGACCGGATCTTTGTCGCCAAAGTCTACGATCCGGAAAAACTGGAAACCGGGGACATCGTGGTCTTTAAAGTAAGGCCCAGGGGAGTCGAGACACTCTACGTGAAACGCCTCATCGGGACCCCGGGGGATAAAGTGGAGATCAACGGCGGAGTCGTTTCGGTCAACGGGGAGACATTGGATGAACCCTATATTGTCTATCCGGACAGGTACACCGGCAGTTTTGATGTTCCCGAAGGCAAGTATTTCTTCATGGGGGACAATCGGATCGATTCCAAGGATTCCCGTTATTCGGAAGTCGGCTTCATTGACATTGCTGACATCGTCGCCAGGGCGGGGCTTAAATTCTGGCCCATCAATGGGTTTGGCATATTGAAATAACCTGACAGCGGTCATGTTACAAAAACCAATGGAGTGAACCCAAACTTTAAATGGGGAGATTACAAACATCAAAATTTGACGAACTCTTGGGAGCCTTACTGCATCCCTTGCGCTGGGCCCAAACGATTCGGGCAGATCGCCACATGAAATCCGTGACGATCTGCCCGATCGTTTTTTTCTTTGTGGGAAAAGTGAGGGAAAACGCCGCAAAAATCACGCAATTCTTCCCCGTTTTTACGGTAATTTATACCCCCGGGGGCTGGTAATATAAAGACAGTAAAACAAATGAGCAGAGCTCAAGGGGGAAATGTCAACATGAAAAAATCATTCACGAAGATCATTGCAGGGGTTACATTGGCAGGAAGCTTATTCGCTATACCAGCATTTGCAGCCGGTGGTAATGGCGCAGGCACAGGAAATGGCAATGCAGCCAGACAGGAACAGGGGATCCGGCTTAATTTAAGAGACGGTTCCGGCGAAAATTTCATCGATGAAGACAATGATGGAGTTTGCGATCTTTCCGGATCAGGCATGAGACAGAGGGGAGCCAACCGGTCTGAAGGCAAAGGCTCCAGACAAGGCGGCGGATCCGGTATGATGAAGCAGGATGGAACTGGCAAAGATTTTGTTGACGCTGATGGCGACGGAGTCTGTGACAATAATGGCGAAGGCTTGAAGCTCCAGGATGGAACTGGCGGCGGATCAGGCAAAGGCTCCAAGCAGGGCGGCGGAACCGGCATGATGAATCAGGATGGAACTGGCAGCGCCTACGTTGACGCTGATGGCGACGGAGTCTGCGACAATCGTTAGTAAATATCAAATCACTGATAGGACCGTTCCCACTGGGAATGGATAACCTTAAATGAACAAAC
>CAZOTM010000086.1:3752-8414 GCA_964582675.1 uncultured Clostridiaceae bacterium | reverse complement strand
AGTCTACTGAGGGATAAGGTTGGGCACGTAGGTGAAGGTCAGGGTCTGTTTGGGCAGTCCCTCGATATAACCGACCAGAACTTCCCGCACTGGGATAAAGGTGTCGACCACATCGATGGCGCCGGTGAAACTGTATTTATCGCCGCCGGTGACCAGGTAGTCCAGGGTGGATACGGAGTAAATTCCATTGGGTTCAATCGGACTATTATCCTCAAGCAGTGTCATGGATACGACTTTTGACCCGTAAGCAGCGTCAGGATCATACACCACGTTGATGCCGTAGAACTGACCGGGTTTAAAACCGCCAGACGGTATATTTGAATCGATGCCATGGTTGATGAGAGCCTCCAGCTGGGTACCGGTGACCTTTAAGGTGTTTAGGGTATTGTCAAAGGGGAAGATGGCGTACATTTCACCCATGGTGATGGGGCCTGCATCCAGGCCGCTCCGGATGCCGCCGCCGTTGATGATGGCAATCTGGGTGCCGCCGATTTCTGCCAGGGCCTTGGCTGCCCATTGGCCCATGGGTGTGACATTCATGTCGTCAGTATTATGGAGCAGCTCCTGGGCATTGGTGCCGATGACTTTTTTCAAAAATGGATTCAGGGCAGTCTGGTATGCTTCGACAATCCCGGCCACTTCCTCATTGATCGGTAGCTTGCTAATTCTGTCGTAAATCTGGTCATAGTAGCCTTCCACACCGACCAACTGGCTGCTGCGGTTGTTGAATTCCAGCTGTCCCACGGACAGGTCACGGCCGTTGTAGTAGCCCTGGAGGATCTGGATGCCGTTGACTTTTCCGTCGATCTCCTGGTGGGTATGGGCTGAGAAGATCAGGTCCACATTGGAGACGCCCATGGCGTAGTCATAGACTTCGCCGGAGATGGCGCCGGTGTCTTTAGCCTGGTAGCCACCCAGGTGGGTCAAGGCCACGACAGCATCCACTTTTTTTGCGTTTTTAAGGTAGGCCGACCATTGGTTGGTGGCTTTGATGGGATCTGTGAAATCCACATCGGCCACGTTGGCAGGGAGGGTTTTGAAGGCGGTTTCCGGGGTGGCGATACCGATGAAGCCGATGTCCACCTTCCGGCCGTTGGACAGGGTATACGTCTTGATCATATAGGGCTGGGCATAGCCAACCGGTTCCCCGTTGGCTTTATACACGATGTTTGAGGCCAGGAAGGGGTAGTCGCCTTCCTCCGACCAGATATTGATCCAGTCCGTGCCCCAGTCATATTCATGGTTGCCCAGGGCCGAAGCCTGGAGGTCCATGGCCTTGAGGGCATCATTGACGGATCTGCCGTAGGTAAGGTTGGATATCGCCGTTCCCTGGAACACATCCCCGGAGGCAAAGAAATAGGTGTTGGGGTTTAATTCCCGCATTTCGTCCAACACGCCGGCGATTTTGGCGATACCGGGATTGCTGCTGCTGGGAAGAATGTTGCCGTGGAAGTCATTGATCGAGACCAGCTGGATGGTTTCCGTCTTTACCTCGGAAACACCGTAAGCATTTGCCTTGCCGCCCTTGGCTTTGGCACTGTCCGGTGTACCATAGGCCGGACTGGCTGTACCGGATAAGACTGCCAGAGTCATTGCCATTACCGTCAGCAGGGAAGTGAAAGCATTTCTTGAAGTCTTCATTTGTTCCTCCTTGATTTTTTGATTGTATTCGATATCTTGATTCTATACCTTTCAGGAGCTTTTATACACCCCCTCCCCGTGGATTTCCGGAGGTGAAGCAATTTAATCCCAATTTTTAAGAAATGTTATAAATTATTAACTCTGAAACAAAAAAACTGGGATTTTTTTTCTGAAAGCTATATCAAATGGCCAATCATTTCAGTTATTATAGATAACATCAACCAACTTCTTCAAAAGGTTTCCTGTTTAATTGGTAAATCGGCCTGGCTTTGGGGAAGTAACAATATATATGGTGGATTGTCATGGAATTATTATATAATATTGGAATTGGCTAAAAAGGCAGTGCCTGTTTAAAACCGCGGGATGAAACGGCTGGTGGACGACAGCTCTGTTAAAGTGCAGGATAAAGATTTGTGAGGTAGCATTATGAAAAGTATCGAAGAATACATGGAAGGCGTCAGGAAAGGCAACGAGAACCAAACCGAATTTTTACAGGCAGTGGAGGAGGTCATCGCTTCTGCCGAGATCGTTATGGCCAATGATCCAGTCTACGATGCGGCATCCATCATTGAACGAATGACGGAGCCGGAGCGGCAGATCATCTTCCGGGTATCCTGGATGGATGACTCGGGTAAAATCCGGGTCAATAAAGGCTATAATGTCCAGTTCAACGGTGTCTTAGGCCCCTTTAAGGGCGGCATCCGCTTCCATCCGTCCGTCAATTTATCCATCATCAAGTTTTTAAGCTTTGAGCAGACTTTCAAAAATGCCCTCACGGGGATCCCCATGGGGGGAGCCAAAGCCGGATCCGACTTTGATCCCAAGGGGAAATCCGACGGGGAGGTCCAACGCTTCTGTGAGAGCTTCATGATGGAAATGTTCCGCCACATCGGTTCGGATATCGATGTTCCAGCCGGAGATATCGGAGTGGGCGGCCGGGAGATCGGCATCCTGTTTGGCACCTTCCGCCGGTTCACCGGGGATTTTGACAATGGGGCGATCACCGGCAAGAGCGTCGAATACGGCGGCAGCAGTTTCCGTCCGGAAGCCACCGGTTACGGGGTGGTCTATTTTGCCGACAGCATATTAAAATATCAGGGCGATTCCTGGCAGGATAAAATCGTCACCGTTTCCGGTTACGGACAGGTTGCCGCCGGAGTCATCAAAAAGGTCACCGAACTGGGCGGCAAGGTCGTCACCATCTCCGGGTCGGACGGCTATGTCTATGACAAAGACGGCATTTCCGGTGAGGCCAAGCTGAATTTTATGTCTAAGATCCGCAACAGTAAAAACGTCCGGCTGGCAGACTATGCCAAAGAATTCAACGCCGAGTTCCACCCCAAGAAAAAGCCCTGGGAAGTCAAAGCCGATATCGCCTTCCCCTGCGCCACACAAAACGAGATCGGCGTCGAGGAAGCGGCCCTCATGATCCAAAACGGCGTCAAGTACGTGGTGGAGGGGGCTAACATGCCCTGCACCAAGGAAGCGGTGGAGCTTTTCACGGCAAACCATGTCAGCGTTGGTCCCGCCAAGGCAGCCAATGCCGGCGGTGTGGCCATATCCGGGATGGAAATGGTGCAAAACTCCATGCGGACGACCTTTACCGATGAGGAGATGGAAAACAGCCTGCGGGACATCATGCTCAACATCCACAATGAGATCGTCAAAGCCTGTACGGACTATAACCTGGGCTACGACCTGGTCAACGGGGCCAACATCGCTGCCTTCAAGAAGGTCGCCGGCGCCATGATCAGCCAGGGAACCTATTGATTCAGTGATCCACTTGACCATTCAGTAAATTACCATAAAAAGAGGACAGTAAGAATTGGTTTCTTACTGTCCTCTTTGCTATGGGCTCTTCCGCCCAACCTGGGTCATTCAACATGATCAGAGGGTTCATTGTTGGGTTTTTAGGGTAAATTCATCGGTTGTGAGGACCCTGGCAAACGCCCCGTCCAAGGCTGCTATGAACGCATCATGGACCATTTGGGCGGGAATTGTCCTGCCGTTGAAGGTCAGGCTTTTTGTAGCACAGGCATCTTCCAATAAAGTTACGCCCAGATCATACTCCCGGCAGGCTCTGACCGTGCTGTCAATACACATATGGCTCATCATGCCGCAGATAACGAGATGATTCAGCTGGCTGGTCTGGATGATCTCCAGGAGATTTGTTTCGAAAAAGCTGTTGGGGGAATGTTTTATTACCAGGTATTCCCCAGGCAGGGGCGAGATGGTTTTGTGGATCAAAACCCCGTCGGTGTCTGCCAAGAAGGATCCGGCTCCGCTTCGATTGCTGATATGCTGAATAAAAATAACCGGAAGGTGCCGTTCCCGAAAGGCCGACAGTATTTTTTCGATGTTCTGCAAAGCTTTGATTGGATGATCCAGTTCCGATTTACCACCTGGAAAATATTCATTTTGCACATCCACGATGAGCAGCCCTTGTTTCAAGGTCTTCATTTCCTGAGTCAATACCTTCATCTCCCGTTTATTAAGAATTTAAATTAGGAATCCAAATAAAGATTGCACCAGTTTCTTTCAGTATAGTCCTCAAAGCCAGGACATCCAACCTTGATCCATCGGAAAACCGGCACAAACAGTCCATCATCGCCGCTGTGAATCGCAAGGCTGGATGAAAGTGAGATGATGGGGGTTAATTGGATGACGGGGCTGGCAGATCATGTCTGCCAAAAAATCAGGGGGACGGTCAGTTCCTCCCTGGTCATGCCGCCGTGGGCAGCAGCCATGGCATCAAGATAGGCACGGTTGGGAAACAGGGTGATCGGGGTTTGTGCCACGGCCAAATAGTCCCCCAGCATGCTCTGGAAATCTGGATGAAGCGGCGGCGGTCCAAACAGCTGAAGCCGGAGAACTTCTTCCCGGGTATACAAGGTGTAGGAGTAGTTTACCGCTTCGTTAAACAGCTGGATGAATTCTGTCTCCCTGCCCGGCTTGACAAAAAAATTCGAGGCTCGTGGTTCGATGGACGGGGCCCGCAGCAGGGGATCCGCCAGGTCAGGG
>CAZOTM010000086.1:0-3742 GCA_964582675.1 uncultured Clostridiaceae bacterium | reverse complement strand
CTTCCAGGCAAAGTCCGACAATGTCAGTAAAGCCATGGTCAGCCGTCAATATAAACAGCGTTTCCGGGGAGGCCTGGGAGATTTCTGCCAATTGTTCCTGGGCAGAGGTCAGATAGGTCGTGATCTCCTGTGCCTGGCATCCCCATCGATGGAGCAACTGATCGGGCTGATTGAGATAACAGTAGATAAAATGATTGCCCGGCTGACTGGTTATGGTTTCGATGGGTTTTGTAAAGTCCGCCAGGTTTCCGGTTCTGATTTGGAAATCCTCCCAGGAGGAAACGGCATGGCGATTGTTTTGTTTCAGGGTTTGGATAATGGAGGGGACGGCAAGGGCGGTTTCGCTTAAGGAATAGGGGGGAATTCCCCCTGTGTCCGTCCTGTTTTTATAAAGGACGATATTTTCATTGAATTCCGGCCAGTAGACCGTCCACCCCAGCCAGCCGCTCTGGGAGGGAAACAACCCAGTCTCGAGAGCCGTGGCGGCAGCGACGGTGGTTGGCGGAAAGACCGAAGCAAGAGTGCCCTGGCAGCGTTGTCTTAAAAACGAAGCAGGGTTGAGGTGGGCGGTTAAAATATCATAGCCCAGGCCATCGAGAAGGATCAGTACGATGTTTCTGGGGCTGTCTTGGAGGATCTCATCCAATAAAGGATGGCTGGGATTTTTCGTTGGACATTTATAATGCTTTAAGATGGAGTTGGCCAAAGCCGTGATGGAGTGGTCAGGACAAGGCATTGGGAAATCCATCAGCAGTCTCCTCGAAAATACGTTTCAATATATGAAATGACACCATTCTCCAGGTTGGAGGGGATCACTAAATCAGCGGCCTCCAGGATAAGTTCCCGGGCGTTTTTTACGGCACAGCTGAAATCTGAGGCTGAAAAAAGTGACAAGTCATTGAGGCTGTCCCCATAGCTGATGATTTTATCGGGATTGATCCGGCCTCTTAACTCCTTGAGGAGTCGTCCCTTTGAGGCTTGTCTGGAGTATGTTTCCAAAAACCAGGTATCCGGCAGATAGGCATCTTTGTAGAGATCCACCTTAAAGCCCCCGTCCAACAGCAATTTATCAGCGATCAGCCTTAACACATCAGGCCGGTCGTCGCATAAAAACACATAGAGAAGTTCCGCGTCCCCGTTGGCGATTTCCGGCGGGTCAATGATTTGGGAAGGGGAGAGGCTGATGGATAACTTTTCGGAAAAGTAGTTCCACAGAGGAAAGGTGGAGGGGTCGGAATAAAACAATCCCTGATTTGTATAGAACACTTTAAAGGCGTTCAGCCCATACATGGCTTCCAGCTCCAGGAGCTTGGTTTTTTCTTTGTCAGTCAGCGGAATATGGCAGAGTACGGTTTGATGATCCGCCTCCGTCATAAGGGCGCCGTTTAAAAGGATCAAAGGCAGCTTAAGGGGGATTCCCCGGAGAAGATGCGCCGTGGAAAGAGGGCTTCGGCCAGTGGCCACCGTGAACAGCAGCCCCTGGTTGATGTAGTCAGTTAAAGCATTTGCAGTCAGGAGCGTCATTTCACCCTGGAGATCAAGTAAGGTACCGTCCATATCAGAAACATGCAAGGTTTTCATAGCGCCCTCCTGTATTTCGCAGCCAAGTGGATTCGAATATAATCGAAAGCCGATACCAATCGTTCATTCTATAATAACAGAATTTATAAAATAAACTGAATAGTCAGAATAAACAAAACTAATTTATTAATAATTGTAATAATTAATAGTCCTGGAGTATAATGAACACAATGAAAGTATATTAACTGCCAGACAATAAAACAACTAAAACACAAAAATTAAATTGCGAGGAGAAATACATTGAACCGTCAGAGAATACTATTTGTCACCCATTGTCTCCTTAACCCCTCAGCCAAGGTTTCCCGAAATGATCCATCCTCAGGGAAGGAGGAGGAGGCATTTCGGCGGGATTTTTTTCGTTATTGCAGTGATCAAGGGATCGGGCTGATCCAACTGCCCTGCCCGGAGTTTACTTTATATGGTCCCAACCGTTGGGGACATACGAAACAGCAATTCAATCATCCGTTTTTCAGGGAGCATGCCCGGCAGATCCTCCAACCCTATGTCCAGCAGATGCTCGCCTATCTTCAGCCAGGGGAGGAGCCAAAGTTCAAGGTCCTGGGCGTGATCGGCGTTGAAGCCAGTCCCAGCTGCGGGGTCAGCCGAACCTGTTCCGGGGACTGGGGTGGTGAATTCTCCCGCCGGGAGGACTTGGAAGAGACCCTGGCAAAGATTCAAAGTGTTCCGGAGAGCGGTGTATTTATGGAAGTGCTTCAGGAAATGATGAAGGCAAAGGATATTGTCTTGCCGGTCATCGGGCTCGATCCAAATGATAAAGAGGCTCTTTATGATTTGCTCCGGAGTGGTATGGAATGAGGATCAAACTGGAAAACATAACGAAACAGTTCAATAAGGTAACGGCTGTGCAGGATATGAGTTTTTCCGTTGAAAATGGTGAAATGATCTGTCTGCTGGGTCCCTCCGGCTGCGGTAAAAGCACCACCCTGGTCATGATCGCCGGACTGGAAAAGCCCACCCTGGGTGAGATCTACTTTGATGATCAGCCCATGAAATCAATCGAGGCCGAAAATCGCGACATCGGCATGGTGTTTCAGAATTATGCCTTATATCCCCACATGACAGTTGCGGAAAATATCATGTTTCCTTTAAAAATGCGCTGGGTCCGGAAAAAAGACCGGCTGGCCAAGGTGAAGTCCCTGGCCGGGATGATGCATTTTGAGGAATTGCTCCACAGGCGTCCGGGCCAGTTATCCGGCGGCCAGCAGCAGCGGGTGGCCATCGCCCGGGCACTGGTCAAGGAACCGAAAATACTCTTGCTGGATGAACCCTTCTCCAATTTGGATGCCCGTTTACGAATCGAACTGCGGGATGAAATCAGGTCGCTGCAGAAAAGTCTCCAGATCACTACGATTTTTGTCACCCACGATCAGGAGGAGGCCATGAGTATTTCCGACCGGATTTTATTGATGGATCAGGGGGAGCTTCAGCAATATGCCTCCCCTCAGGAAATGTATAAATCCCCGGCCAATCTGTTTGTGGCTGGATTTTTGGGCAATCCGCCCATCAATTTGCTGCCCTGTGTCTGGTCAGACGGAACGGCCTGCGTTGCCGAGGCAGCCGATTGGGAGTTGTCCGGATTGACACCGGTAACTTCTTCCCCGATTGGGGGAAAGGCGATTTTAGGCATACGCCCGGAGGACCTCTATGTGGTTCCAAACGGGGGACAGATCAAGGGGAGGGTAAAGTCCATTCAGACCCTGGGCAAAGAGGTCTATTTGAAGTTAGCCGGCCCCCACCCCATAACGGCCTGTTTGAATTGGGATCATCAATATCAAGTCGGGGAAACCCTGGGGTTGAACATCAAACAAAGCTACCTCTTCCCGGCAGACGAGGGGTTGAACCCGAAAGCGAGGCAGGTATGATCAACAAGCCCGGATTCAGCCTGCCTGATCCCTTGCCAAAGATCAGGCCGAACAAAGCCTGGCTGTACCTTCTGCCGGCCCTCTGCATATTATATGTTTTTAAGATCTACCCCATTTATCGCTCCCTCCTCATGGGGTTTTATACGGATTTTGACTATTTGAACGATGTGGTTTTCCAATGGGGCTTCGACAACTTCAGCAATCTGTTCCAGGACGCCAACTTTCTGCTGGCTCTGAAAAATACGTTCTTGCTGACTTTCTTTGCAGCACCCTTATCC
>CAZOTM010000085.1:3243-8441 GCA_964582675.1 uncultured Clostridiaceae bacterium | reverse complement strand
AAAGACCGATTTCAGGCTGTTTTTTCGATTCACGTCTTTTGGTGCGTAGTTACTAGCTTCGAAAAGGTGACGGCCCTCTGTCACCAGCTCTGTCAGTACACCCGGCACCGGTTCTGTCACCGGGTGCAATGGGATACCGGGGGATCTTTGTTGATCCCCCGGTATCCGCTTCATTATGTCTTATTTCAATTATACTTTCTGTTAAGCTGTTTTAGAACAGACCAACGATCTCGCCGTCTGGCGTAATATCCATTCTATCAGCTGCCGGAATTTTGGGCAGTCCGGGCATGATCATGATATCACCGGTGATTACAACGATGAAGCCTGCTCCATTGCTGACTCTGACTTCCTTGACGGATACTCTGAAGCCGGTCGGTCTTCCCAACAGGGCTGGGTTATCCGATAAGGAGTACTGGGTCTTGGCCATACAGATCGGCTTTTTGTCCAATCCGTTTTCTTCCAGTTCCTTGATGGCTTTCAATGCAGCCGGTGAATAGTCAACACCGTCGGCACCGTATATTTCAGAGGTGATGGTCTCGATTTTTTCCTTGATGGATTTTTCAACATCGTAAAGGACATTGTAGCCTGGTTCTCTGGATTCGCATAATGCAACGACTTCCTTGGCCAAAGCTTCTCCGCCTTCGCCGCCCTTGGCAAATACTTCGGTGAGGGCATATCTGACATTCTTTTCCTTAAGGAAAGCATCAATGAAAGCCAGCTCGGAATCGGCGTCAGTGGCGAACCGGTTCAAGGCGATGACCGGTTCCAAACCGAATCTTCTGATGTTGGCGATCTGTTTTTCCAGATTGGCTGTGCCCTTCTTGAGGACTTCAACATTTTCTATGCCGTATTCGTCCTTCTTGGCTCCGCCGTGGTGCTTCAGAGCTCTGATGGTCGTAACGATGACGACGGCTGAAGGCTTCAGACCGGCGAATCTGCACTTGATGTCCAGGAACTTTTCAGCGCCCAGGTCAGCGCCGAAGCCGGCTTCCGTAACAACATAGTCACCAAGCTTTAAAGCAGTCTGGGTGGCTACGATGGAGTTGCAGCCATGGGCGATGTTGGCGAAAGGTCCGCCATGGATGAAGGCTGGGGTGTTTTCAAGGGTCTGGACCATGTTCGGCTTGATGGCATCCTTCATCAGAAGAGCCACTGCGCCCTGGGCCTTGATATCCTTGGCAAATATCGGCTTGCCGTCCAGATTGTAGGCGATGACGATTTCACCGACTCTTCTCTTCAGGTCTTCCAGATCGCTGGACAGACACAGGATCGCCATGATTTCACTGGCAACCGTGATCATGAAGCCGTCCTGGCGGACAAAGCCGTTGCCCTTGCCGCCTAATCCGATAACGATGTCGCGGAGGGACCGGTCGTTCATGTCCATAACGCGTTTGAAGGTGATCCTTCTGGCATCAATTCTCAAAGCGTTGCCGGAGTTGATGTGGTTATCGATCAATGCACAGATCAGGTTGTTGGATGTGGTGACAGCGTGCATATCTCCAGTGAAATGAAGGTTGATGTCCTCCATGGGAACTACCTGGGAATATCCGCCGCCGGCTGCTCCGCCCTTAACGCCGAAAACCGGTCCAAGGGAAGGTTCCCGTAAACAAATGATAGTTTTCTTGCCGATCCGGTTCAATGCCTGGCCGAGGCCTACTGTAACAGTTGACTTGCCTTCGCCGGCTGGTGTGGGGTTGATGGCTGTTACCAGAACCAGCTTGCCATCCGGGTTGCTCTTAACTCTCTGGACCGTTTCATTGCTGATTTTCGCTTTGTACTTGCCGTAAAATTCCAGGTCATCCTCGGTAAGTCCGAATCTGGCGGCAACGTCCTTGATTGGTTCCATTTTGGTCTGCTGAGCGATCTGAATATCTGTTAACATAAAAACCCTCCGTTTTTCGATTTATAGTACCTATTATAGCTTATTTTGTCCAAATTAATCAGCCTAACTTGCGAGAAATCTTGCTTTGTTCATTTTAGGCCCCATATGATGGGCTTTTCCGATCCGTTCGCCGTTGGCAAACCCCTGCCTTGAATTGGCTGGTTGTTGCCTGATTGAAGCTGCCACCGTCATTTAAACAAGTTCCAAGCCAAGTTGGCTGGCCTTAAATGCACTGCATTTATTTCCGTCTCTGCCGTTGTTTCATCCTCAAATGATGGGCAAGGAGTGAAGATCAGCCGGCATGCCCGATCCAAGCGTTCAGCGCCGGAGTCCCCTACGCCCCAAGATCCCCCGAGCCAGGGACAAGAGGGGTATCATTGTGTCATCGGAGGTTATCCCGTGACCGTCAATACCTTCCAGAACTCCCTTTTACCACCTCCCACGAGAATTACCCATATACCATCAGTTTACAGGTCTTTGCCTGCCTACTCAACAAAAATCAATTCAGATTCAGTAATCTTTAATATTTGTTAACATTTAGCTGAAATCGGCCCGAATATTATTAATTTCCGGGTAAATCTACACCCCATCCATCGATTGTTCAAATCAAGTTTTTCAACAATACTTTTGGACAATACTTTTCTACAATACGTTCTGCACGCCTATCCAACGCCCAGGATAAGTCCAAAGGAAAAGCTGAAGCCGGTCCCCCGGACCGGCCATATCGCTTTCATATTACCCTTCGAATTCAGGCGTCGTTAAGCCATCCACCATCATGTAGTCCCGGTTTTTCCGATCAGTAAATTGTTTGATAATTTTATCATTGGCGTTTCTGACTTCAATTTCGCTCAATGGCTCGGGCAGCTTCCCCTCCGTGTAGAGGGCTTCAAATTCATAGGTCTGCAAGGTCTCCTTCTCCAGGAGGGCTTTGGCCACCAGGTGGAGCAGGCTGATCTTTTCTTTGAGGATCGCCTCCGCTTTGTCGTAGGCATGATCCACCAAATTTTTCACTTCCTTGTCGATCAGGTCTCCCATTTGGTTGGAATAGGCTTTGGCTTTGCCCATGTCACGGCCAAGGAAGACCTCATCCCCCGACCCGAAGCTCAAATTGCCAATGACCTCGCTCATGCCGTACTCCACCACCATGGCCCGGGCGATCTTTGACGCCCGGTCGATATCGCTCTTGGCGCCGGTGGAAATATCATTGAGGATCAGCTTTTCGGAGCATCTGCCGCCGTAGAGGACTGCCAGCTGTTCCAACAGCTCGTTTTTACTCATATAGACTGTATCCTCGGTGGGTAGGTGCATGGTATAGCCGCCGGCTGCTCCCCTGGGGATGATGGAGACTTCAGTGACCGGATCGATCCCCGGCAGGCTTCTGGCCACGATGGCATGGCCGGCTTCATGATAGGCAGTCAGCCGTCTGGTGTGGGCGGTCTGGACCCGGGATTTTTTCTCCGGCCCCAGCTGGACCTTGGTCCGGGCTTCTTCAAAATCGGACATGGTGATATACTTTTTGTTCTTTCTGGCAGCCAACAGTGCCGCCTCATTGGCCAGATTTTCCAATTCGGCTCCGGTAAAGCCGGACGTGGTTTTGGCGATGATGGACAGATTGACATCATCCCCCATGGGCTTGTTCCGGACATGGAGCTTTAAGATATCCTCCCTGCCCTTGGAATCGGGCACGTCGATGTAGATCTGACGGTCAAACCGGCCCGGCCTTAGCAGCGCCGGATCCAGGACATCCACCCGGTTGGTCGCCGCCATGATGACGATGCCTTCATTCTCTTCAAAGCCGTCCATTTCCACCAGGAGCTGATTGAGTGTCTGCTCCCGCTCGTCATGGCCGCCGCCGAAGCCGGTGCCACGCTGTCTGCCCACGGCATCGATCTCATCAAGGAATATCATGCAGGGGGCATTCTTTTTAGCCTGGTCAAACAAATCTCGGACCCTGGAGGCTCCAACCCCGACAAACATTTCCACAAAATCCGATCCGGAAATGATGTAGAAAGGTCCCCCGGCCTCGCCGACCACCGCCCTGGCTAAGAGGGTCTTGCCTGTCCCGGGGTGTCCCACCATGAGGATGCCCTTGGGGATTTTGGCCCCCAGGGTTTGGTATTTGGCTGGGTTTTTCAGAAAGTCCACGACCTCCATGAGTTCATATTTTTCCTCCGTGGCCCCCGCCACATCCTGGAAGGTCACCTTTTTACCGTCCGGATTGACCAGCCGGGCTTTGCTTTTGCCGAAATTCATGGCTGATTTGGGGCCGGCATTGTTGTTCTTCATCACCATATTAAAGACAAAGACCAACAGACCAATGGTCAAAAGCATGGAAAAAATCGGTGCCAGGTTATCCAGCGAGCTGCCGGCATTGGGGACCTGCATGATGATCTTTTTTTCAGAGGCGGGATTGGCCTTGAAATACTCCTTGAGTTTATCATTATAGACCACGGCCATTTCCTGGATATTCCCGTTGGCCCCGGACAGGACCGTTACTCCGGCAGGATCCGGCAGGGCTCTGACATTGATGACATTGCCGGCGTCCATATCACTGATAAAGGTATCAAAGGGGACTATATTCTTCTGTGACCCGGAGAATAAGTAAATGAGAGCCAATGATGCCAGCAGGACGACGGTAAAGAGGGTGAGCCTGGATTGGGGCATCTGTGGTTTATTATTCATCATTCCCCTCCTTCGGGCTCTTTTGATAGACGGATTCCTTCAAGGATGCCACAAAGGGCAGATTCCTGTATTTTTCGGCATAGTCGATGCCATAGCCGATGATAAAATCATCCGGTATGACAAAGCCCACATACTTGATGGTCAAATTGGCCTTGCGCCTGGCCGGTTTATCCAAAAGGCAGCAGATCTCCACGGACTTTGCCTTTCTGGCATTCAAATAGTCGATCAAGTAGGCCAGGGTGATCCCGGAATCGATGATGTCCTCGACGATCAGGACGTCCTTGTTTTCAATGTCCGTGTCCAGGTCCTTCAGGATCCGTACCACTCCGGATGACACACTGCTCATTCCATAGGAAGATACGGACATAAATTCCACTTCGATGGGGATCGTGATATTTTTCAGAAGATCCGCCATGAACATGAAGCAGCCCTTTAAAATGCCTACCATGACCAGGTCCTTCCCTTTATATTCCCGGCTGATCAAGCCACCCAGTTCCTTAGCCTTCGCCAACAGCTCCGCTTCACTGTACAATACTTCCTTGATATCATTATCCATGTGCTTTCTCCGTTTTCTCCGTATTATCTTTTTATCTTTTTTTATCTTTTTGATTATTGGTTTAACACCGTTTCCCCG
>CAZOTM010000085.1:0-3143 GCA_964582675.1 uncultured Clostridiaceae bacterium | reverse complement strand
TTATCTTTTTATCTTTTTTTATCTTTTTGATTATTGGTTTAACACCGTTTCCCCGATCCACGGCTGATTCCCAGCTGAACGCTCCGGCAGCTGCCTGATTTCCATATAAATAATTTTTTCTGTCGCATCATCCGGTCTGAAGGATCGGGCGATGATCCCGGGATGGATGTAGGCGATCTCCCCATTTTCGGCCAGGACCAGGGGCAGCTGATCCCTTAAATCCCGGGGGATTTTCCGGTCGATGAAAATACTTTTTACACTTTTCCGGCCATCCACACCCTTCAGGCGGATCTTATCCCCACTCTGCCGGGTTCGGATGGTAAGCCTCCCCCCCGCCTTGGCATAGTCCAGTACCACCCTTTGGAATGTCTCAGTCTGTCCAGGCCCGGTGGGCTGAGTTCCCCTTATGGCCACTTGAGCCATTGCCTTCACCCCAATGGTAAACCCGTAGCTGCCGAATTCCACCAGGAGGGGTTCCGCATTTGTTTCCATATCGCTCAGATCGACTTGGCGCACATCATTCGCCTTCACCGGACCGGCAGTTACCCCCTTTGTCAGGCGCAGCGTGATGACTCCGTAGGAATTGATGATTTTGAGGTTCAGGGGAAGGTCCAGGGTTTTGCCGGTTTCTCCCGCTTGCAGCTTTAAAATATCCTCGATGTGGACTTTGCCAAGGTTTTGCCGGGTGCCGGTCAATTCCTCCGCCGCCGCCAATACCGTTCGGGATACGAGGGCCCGGTGCTCCGAGAATAGTTCCCTCCCCAGGGTGATTTCTCCGGGACTTGGCTCCGCATATCGGGCATACAGCTCATGGGATGCCCCTTCCAGATAATCCGCATCGGCAGCCATGATCTCCCCCGTATCCGCCAGGGTGTTCACAATATCCGGATTGTACCTTTCCGCCAGAGTGGGGATCAGGTTCAAGCGAAGGCTGTTTCTGGTATAATCCTCCGTCAGATTGGAGGAGTCGGTCCGATAACTTTCGCCAGCGGCCTGCAAAAAATTCTCAATGGTCTGCCGGTCCGTATGGAGCAACGGCCTGATATATCGGCCGTCCCGCATGGGCCGCATGCCTGCCAGGCCTTTGGATGAGCTGCCCCTTAAAAACCGGAACAGGATGGTTTCCGCCTGATCATTCCGGTTGTGGGCCAGGGCGGTTTTATTGAAGCCCCTTTGATCAGATAGTTTTTCGAAGGTCTCATAGCGAAGGAGCCTGGCCGCCGCTTCGATGCCGATCCCCTGATCTGCCGCGCAGGCTTTGACATCCACCCTGACTACGGTCAAGGGGATCCGGAGGCGGAGACACAGGTCCTCGACAAAGGCTTGATCCGCCTCCGACTCTTCTCCCCGCAGGGAGTGGTTGATGTGGCAGGCGGACAGAGCAAAGCCCAGCTCCGTTTGCAGCCCATTGAGGATGAGAGTCAGACAGACGGAATCCGCTCCCCCGGACAAAGCCGCCAAGACCCGGTCGCCTGGTTCTATTAACTTATGTTCCCTGATATAAACGGCGACTTTTTTTGCCAGTTCCATAATAACTCCGAAAATCCAACCAGGATGGCCCATCTAAATAATCCGGGGATCGGTTCGATTTGTGAAAAAGCGATGGGCTTCTTCTATTAATATACCAGTAAATACCTTTAAATTGAAAACCATGAGGAAATATTAACGGGAATCATGCAATTTTTTTCTGGTCTTACCCAGGTTTTTTCTGATCCCACCCAGGCTTTTTATCGGAGGCCGGGTGACAGCGTCTTTTCTCCAATCCAGAGAAAGGCAGGTGCTCAGATCCATCCGCCTGAACGCCTGCCCTTTCCCGATTGCCCTGCCCCGATTGCCCTGCCCCGCCTGCCCTGCCCCGCCTGCCCTGGTTTTGCGGCCATCCCTATTAAATTTCATGCTCCGGACCATTCCCCGGTTAAGCCTATCGGGTGATTCCGGCAATGGGCAGACTGATGGTGAACCGGCTGCCGGGTTTCATATTCTCGGCGAAAACCCGGCCACCGTGCATTTCAACCGCTGCCTTGGTGATGGATAAACCGATCCCATGCTGACCGCTTTTGCCCTTGGAGAACCTCCCGAACAAAGATCCGGCAATTTCCGGCTCGATCCCGGGACCATCATCTGTGACTTGGATGAGGAGATGACCCCCCTCCACCGATCCCCGGAGGGTCACCTTGCCCGCCGCATAGCGAATGGCATTGCTCAACAGATTGGTGATAGCCCTTTGCAGCTCCTCAGAGCTGATGAATAGGTCCATATCCTGATCAAACGAGCAGCTTATTTCCTTCCCGGCGATCCTGGCCTCGTTGAGGGCTCTGTCCTTGGCTTCCCATAGCAGCTCGGAAAGCTTCATCTCGGTTTTTTCATCATTCAGCGGTTCGTCCGATTCAAGCCTTGACAGATAAAGGATATCCTCCACCAGCTTTTCCAGCCGGGAGCTTTCCTTTAATATCACTTCCCCAGCCTCTTCCCCGGCAAAAACACCGTACTTGATGCCTTCGGCGTAGCCCTTGATGGAGGTCAGGGGCGTTCTCAATTCATGGGAAACGTTCTGAAAAAAAATGGTTTGATTGTCGTGGTATTCCTTCAGCTTTTTGGCGGTGTCATTGAGACTTTGATTCAAGTCCTGGAGTTCCTCTTCCTTAAAATCATAGGTCTCACCGGCAAAATCCCCGGAGCCGATCTTGCGGGACAGGTTTTCCAGCTGCTTGATGGGCTCTGCGATCTGATTCGCCAGATATTTTACGATGAAATAGGAAATCAGCAGCATGATCAGCATGATCCCGAACAGGATCCGGATGGTGCTTCGAATAAAGGAATCATAGGTTTTAACGGCTATGAAAGCCAGGATGTATTCATCGCCGAAGGGGATGCTTTTCAGGAAAAAGCTATTGCCCCCCGAAGTGATTTTAGTATAGTCATAGTCGGTTAAGGCGCTGTCATCTGCCCTGATATAGTCCAACACCTGAAGGGATTCCGCATAGGCCTGCTTGCCCAGGAGCATCGTTGTCCCGGTCATGACGGCACTGCCATCCCCGATGGGCGTGGTGTCCGGGGTCGTTTCACTTTGAGTTGTTTCGCTTTGAGTTGTTTCACTTTGAGTTGTTTCACTTTGAGTTGTTTCACTTTGGGTCGTTTCACTT
>CAZOTM010000084.1:899-8528 GCA_964582675.1 uncultured Clostridiaceae bacterium | reverse complement strand
TATTGAACATATAGCTGGTGCCCATGACCGACTTCATGGTGGCGCCTCCGGTGGCGAAGGCCACGGCGGTGGCAGTGATCAGGATCATGTTATACAGCACTTCATAGACATTGGACATGACTTTTTCCACTGGTTTGTAGAAACTGTCCGTCCAGGCCCGGTAATTGAAGAGCTTTTTCTCAAAAGCATAGCTCCAAGTTGCATAAAAGACCAGACCAAGGATGGCTTGAGATAAAATGGCCATTAAAATTGCGTATTTTCCAAATCCTACAAAATATTCCACGACCTGGCGGCCGGAGGCGAAGCCTCCGCCAAAGTGGGTCGTGAACCAGACAAAGGCCAGAGACAGATAAATTTTTTCTGATGATTTCTTCATGTAAATTCTCCCCGGGTAATTTAATTACCGGTATCCGCGTTGGGATCGGCAGTTGAAGCAGTGGAGGCAGTGGAGGCAGCGGCAGCATCGGAAGTGTCAGCACCAGTCTTTTCAGTATCAGCATTGGCAGCTTGGCCTTTGGCCTGTTTCAGACGGTTGATCAAAGCGGGGATCACCTGATAAAGGTCACCCACAATGCCATAGTCGGCCACATTGAAGATGGGGGCAGAGGGGTCGGAATTGATGGCGATGATGATCTCGGAATCCAGCATACCGGCCAGATGCTGGGGGGCGCCGGAGATCCCGCAGGCGATGTAGATCTTTGGTTTGACCCGGTTGCCGCTGTAGCCCACCTGATGTTCCCTGGCAATGTAGCCGGCTTCCACCATGGGCCGGGAAGACCCGACGGAGCCGCCGATGAGGGTGGCCAATTCTTCCAGGAGCTTAAAATCCTCCGGGCTTTTTAAACCGGAGCCTCCGGACACCACGACACCGGCATCGGTAATGTCAAAGCCTGAGGATTCCAGTTCCTTGATGCTCACCAGGGCAGGGTTTTTCGCGCCGCATTCCTGGAAGCGGATGATCTCCCCGGTCCGGCCGGGGACTTTTGCGGCTTCATGGAATTCCTTATAGCGGACGGTGGCCATCTGGGGCATGGCGTTGGTCAGGATATGGGCCAGGATATTCTCCGAGAACGCCGGGCGGATCTGAACCAGTTTGCCGTTGTCATCCACATTCAAATCGGTGCAGTCGGCGGTCAGTCCGGTCATAAGCCCTGCGGCCACTCTGGGGGCCACGGAGCGGCCCAGGGAAGTGGCTCCCACCAGAAAGACCTCCGGTTTGATTTCCCGGGCCAGTTGGATCAGATTTTGCGAGAAGACATATTCATCCGGCATGGAAAAGGCCGTATCATCTTCAACCAGGAACACTTTGTCGGCCCCCCGTTCAAACAGCTCTGTGCAGTCCATGCCGGTTGGGCCCAGTACCACGGCACAGAGCTGGGTGTTGAGCTTTTCAGCCAGACGGCGGCCTACGCCTAAAAGCTCAAATCCCACCTTATGGAGTTTGCCATTCTTTTGTTCGGCGAATATCAGGACTCCGTTATACTCTTTCATCATGGTCCACCTCCAATACCTTCATTTCCTGAAAGACCGCCATGAGTGAATCCACCGCCCTGGGCAAGTCATCCCGAAACACACTGCCGGCCCGCTGGGCAATCTGGGGGATGACGATCTTTCTGACCATAGTTGCCGAGCCCTTTAAACCCGTCTCCTCCTCTGTGAGGAAGCCGGCCAGATCATCCAGATTCAGCATCTTGATTTCCGCTTTCCTGGCTTTCATTTTGCTCTTCAAAGACGGCAGCCGGGGTGAAGCCACATCCTTGGTCACCGTAACCAGCACCGGATAAGTCAGCTGCTTTTGAAACCGTCCATCCCATATCCGGGTGGTGATGGTGATTTGGGAATCATCCACCGCATCGATGCTTTCCGCATAACCGGCGTGGGGGATCTCCAGCATTTGGGCAATCTCCGGGCCGACCTGGCCGGTGTCACCGTCCACTGTCTGCATCCCGGCCAGGATCAGGCTGAAGGGGCCGGTTTGACGGATGGCTGCCGATAAGGTTCGGGAAGTGGCTTTGACATCCGAACCGCCGAAGCGCCGGTCGCTCAACAGCACCCCGTCCGAGGCGCCCCTGGCAATGGCCTCCCGGATGGCTTCCTTGGCACTGGGGGGCCCCATGGTAACGACAAAGACCTCCGCCCCGGTGGATTCCGAGATCTGTACCGCCGCCTCCAGGGCATTTAAGTCAAAGGGGTTGATTTCAGTGCCGGCCGAATTACGGTCGATGACCCCCCGTTCCCTGTCAAATTTGACGGCTTCCATATCCGGAACCTGTTTAATTAGTACTACTATCCTGTCCAAAAAATCCTCCCTTTCCACTGCTCCTGAATTCATGGACTCAGGAGCAGTGGCAAAACATCTAATATCTACGAAGATTGATCAATAATATCAACATTTGTTAGAAAACATGGTTGGAACTTACTTTATCAAACTTTTTTTACCCGAACAAGAAAAAGACTGCATATTTATAAATAAAAACCAGTTTTAAGATTAAACTGGTTTCATTTTATGAACTATATTTTTGTGTACGATATCATTTTCAGGGAGAGCCCCCATTAGTCCCATATAACACGAGATTGTAATAAGCGCCGTATACCGGTAAATCAAACAATTGGCTCTGGTCAACGGCGATCCGGATCAATGCCAGGGGACCGGGTTTGCATTACTATTCAGCAAGGTTCACAGACTGGTCTCTCCCCCGGTTATTGTATAAATTGATCCATTTCCTCAAAGGGGAAGGGCAGGGGAATTTTCATGGTTTGACCATCACTATTACTGAACCGAAAGGGGGAGATTACCCTGCATGCCATGGTTTTAAACCCCATTGGATTCAATGGTTTGGATTCACTGGTTTGGATTCATCCCATTGATTTCACTGATGGGCATGGACAAATCCAGGGAGTCGATGAGGGCCCGGATTTGCGCCGCCAATTTGCCATAAAAGGCCAAATGCACCTTGGAACGGGATTCCAACTGCCTGTAGAATTTGGCAGAAACCAGAGACCGGTTTTTTTGGACGGCATCCATGACCATGACCAGAGTGCAGGATTGGATTACCTGCTTCATGAAGGCCATGACCTCCGAGTCATCGGGTTGCGCCCTGGTGACTTTTAAAACATAGGCGATCAGCAGGTGGATCTTTTCGTCAACCTCTTCCGGTTTGGCCGGCTGGCTGAAAATCGTCTGATGGCCTTCGGACCTGTCCTCCTGGGTATCCTGGAGATCATCCAGCAGCTGGAGAAATGCCCCGAATTCAAAAGCAAACTCCGTTTCCGCCTTGGATAGGCCTCCCTTGACCAGGAAGGCATCACCCAGGACCGATGAGCCGCCTTTGAAAAAGGTCAATGGGAGGATCTCAGCTTCCGCCAGGGGCGATGATTGATCCTGTCTGAGGCTTTCGATCTGAGCCGCCTGGATCAATTGGATGCTCTCATAGATCCCTGGGTAATCTTTTCTGGGGTACTGCAACTCGATTTCCGTGACCAGTTCAAACACCCGCTGCTCCAAGACATTGGAAGGAGTTTGGGCTTCCCCCCGGAGGGCTTTGCTCAATTTTTGATTGAACTTGGCTTTTTCCTGATGGGTTATGTCCGGATCGTCCAAAAAGTTATCCGTGTAAGGATATAGCATGCTGTAGGCGTAAACGGAATCAGTCAATTCGACGGGGATCCCCCAGATCAGCTGTAAGCTGTTCATGATCCAGACATTGCGCATGGCCTGGAACAATTCTTCTGCGGTAAGGCTGCCGTCTTCCGTATGGGCCCGCTTAATAAAGGCTTCGGCAGTATCCAAAAAGCCCTTGTGGAGGAAGAATTTTAGGAAAGGCTGATCAAACAAATATTCCCCTTCCTCGAACGCCAACAGATAGGAGATGACCAGGGCCTTGATTTCCGCTTCCGCTCTATCATCAATGGTCTTCGGATCCATGGATCGGTAGGGCTCAGTCTCCATAATCATCCGATTTAGAAGCTTTTGAATGTTCTTTTCATTGCTGGTCTTTTTATAATACCCGGTTCGTTTGAGTCCCTTTAGGGCAGATTGATCTCCTGAGCGATAATTATCCAGTCCATGACGGATCAGATCATCCTTGAAAGCCAATAAAGTGATATTTTTTGTTGAACTTTCCATTTTGAATCCCATTCCTTTTTGAGTACCATGTCTTATTAGGTACTATGTCCTTTGTAATTGCCATTTCTTTGTAATTGCCATTTCTTTGTAATTGCCATTTTTTTGCAAGTACCATTGTGGCACTTAAATTTTGGAGGTGGAACGATTGACATCTTCCATTAACTATTGTAGCATTTCATTGGGAATGAAGTTCTCCCGTGGTAATAACCTAAACCGCTTATTTGGCTGATGACTTCTGTGATTTATTATCGCAGGACCATCAGCTTTTTTGTTGCACGGATCACATGAGGAGGGATTGGATATGCTGTTGTCACTGGCTTTGTTGTTCCTGATCGGGATGGGGCTGGGAGTTGGTTTTGAGCGGATCAAGCTGCCCAAGCTCCTGGGGATGCTCACCACCGGAGTCCTCCTGGGGCCCTATATGCTGAATTTACTCGATCCTAAAATATTAAATATCTCCACCGATTTGAGGCAGATCGCCTTGATCATTATTTTGACCCGAGCCGGTCTTAACCTGGACATCAAGGATTTAAAGCGGGTCGGCCGCCCGGCCATTTTAATGTGCTTTGTCCCGGCTTCGTTTGAGATCATCGGCATGCTGATCTTTGCCCCCCTGCTCCTCCGGATCTCCGTCCTGGACGCCGCCATCATGGGAACGGTGGTGGCGGCTGTGTCGCCGGCGGTCATTGTGCCAAGGATGCTCAAACTCATGGAGGAGGGCTATGGGGTCAAAAAAAGCATCCCGCAAATGATCATGGCCGGGGCTTCAGTGGATGATGTGTTCGTCATTGTCCTGTTTACGGCATTTACCGGCCTGGCGGAAAGCGGGACCATTACTCCGGCCCATTTTCTGACCATCCCCACTGCCATCGTGCTGGGTTTGACCGGGGGTGTGTTTACCGGTCTGGCCTTGTCTCAGTTCTTTACCAAATTCCACATCCGGGATACGGGAAAAGTGGTGATCATCCTGTCCGTGTCCTTTCTGCTGGTCTCCCTGGAGCAGGCCATGGCTGGGAACATCGGCTTTTCCGGGCTCCTGGCAGTGATGGCCATGGGCGCCGCCATCCAGCAAAAGAAATATGAGGTTTCCAAACGCCTGTCCGGCAAATTCTCCAAGCTGTGGGTCGGAGCGGAAGTCCTCTTATTCGTCCTGGTTGGAGCCACCGTGGATATCAGCTATGCCCTGGAGGCCGGAGGAACCGCCATCCTGTTGATTTTCGGTGTGCTGGGGTTCCGGATGCTGGGCGTCTTCGTCAGCCTGTTAAAAACTGATCTGAATCCGCCGGAGCGGGTCTTCACCGGGCTGGCCTACATCCCGAAAGCTACGGTCCAGGCGGCCATTGGCGGCCTGCCCCTGGCAATGGGTCTCCCCAGCGGCAACATCATCCTGACAGTGGCTGTTCTTGCCATCATCATTACTGCTCCTCTGGGGGCTCTTCTTGTGGATGTGTCCTATAAGCGGCTGCTGACCAATGATCGGAACAGTCAGGGCAGCAATAAGGCGTAAAGCAGCTTAATCAGCAGAATAAATGACTATAATAAGCTGAAAACCAGGATAATCAGAACCAAGATAAACAGAACCAGTATAAACAGAACCAAGTAAAACAGCACCAGGGGCCGATTGGGAGATCAATCAGCCCCTGGTTTTTCCAATGCATAAATTAATATTCAAGGTCAGTTATCCGCCGCCCAGGATCGCCATGATCAATACTTCATCACCCTCGTTCAACACCCGATCCGGAAGGGCTTTGCCTTTGTTCACCAAAAAACTGGAATGGTTCAAAAACACCCTGTCGTGAAAGTCCGGACGACACCTTAAGGTTTCGATGAGCTGGTTTAAGTCGGAATGCGCCGGCAGTACCAGAGTCTCCGGCAGATCTCCGGTAAAGGGACCGAAAAATTTTAAATGGATCATCATCATTTGTTTCCTTACTGATTGCCGAGGGGGATTAATATAAGTCGTTGATAACGGCCTCCATGTGTCCCAGTTTGGTCAGGGTTTTCAGTTCAGGTTTGCCGGTTTCCGCATCGATGCCGGCGGCAGCAAAGAAATTACGACCCAGCAGATGGACATCCACCGTTACTCCTTCCAGGGGCCCTGCCTGCAGGGGCGGTTCGCCGATGGCCCGATTGGCAATGGTCATATCAGAGGGTTTGATGCCCTCTCTGGCGTTGAACGCCTGCCTCATCAGGTAAATGCGCTGGCCGGTAGCCAAAGCCTTGTCAGCTTCAAATTCAAAGCCGGTGATGGCCTTGATGTATTCATTCTGTGCTTCCGCCGGAATCGTCATTTTACCCATATAGCAAAGACTGGAAGCATTCATGATCTCGGTATCGGCAGTCAACTGAAAATCTTTTTCGCCGGTGCCCTCATAATTATAATTGGCCTTATTTAAAGGGGCAACCATTTGCGGTCCGCCCAGCCCGCCCTTGACATGGCGTCCCGGGGTGGGGTCATAAAGGTAAGTCCTGGCCAAACCGGGTGAATGTCTCGGGTCATGCATGGGCAGTTCGATACCCGAAGCGGTCTGCAGATATTCCTCGCCCTTGCCCCAGGACTTGGCTGCATAGGCTGATCCGATGGCAAGGACTGCGCCGCAGCCTTTGCCATCGGCCATTTTCTGCAAGAGCTCAACAACCGCGGCGCCATTGCCCCAGGTCAAATCGATCCCATCCAGGTCTTCCCTGGATAAGATGCCGTTATTATAGCACTCCATGGCCCAGGCGATGGTCATGCCTGCGGAAATGGAATCAAAGCCGTAGATATTGCAAATTTCATTGCACTTCATGATGGCGTCCATTTCCGAACACAAAATGGTTGATCCGAAGGAGGCAAAGGTCTCGTATTCGGGACGTTCGGTGGCTTCCAGGGGCCACCGGCCCTCGTCATATTTCATCTCGGCACCGCAGCCCAGGGGGCAGTTGGCGCAGTTGTATTTCCTGGTTTTATACTTTTCCAGGATGATGGAGTTGTTTTTACTGGCATTGTCTTCGCCATAATCAATGACACCCACACCGCCCCAGTTTTTGACGGGGGAATCGCCGCTCAGGGCTGAACCAGACGTGGCGACTCCAGTACCATAGGTGCCCAGGGGAACTGTCCAGGCACTGTTTTTCATACCCTCAGCCACCAGTTGATTGATCTGGAGGACCCTTTCCGGATGAGCCACCGGGATCTCGCCGGTGCCTCTGACGGCAACAGCTTTTAAGTTCTTAGAACCCATGACAGCCCCGCCGCCGCCTCTGCCCGGTGCCCGATGGCCGTCGTTTAGGGAGCATGGCAGAACGAAGGGATTCCAAGGTGTAAGCAAATTTGTCACTGACTGTTTCAATAGGTTGGCCAAGATGGGTGATGAATTCAGACCTTGGCCGCCAATTCGCTGAAACAGTTGAATTGCCAGCCTTTTACCGCATTTCTTCCATGCTTTCTTAACAACTTGCTTTATGATTCTGTTTACAATCAAGGTATCAAAGAAATAGCTCACAGCAGTGAGACAAGGGAG
>CAZOTM010000084.1:0-889 GCA_964582675.1 uncultured Clostridiaceae bacterium | reverse complement strand
GCCTGCCGTTCTCCTGGAGGTCCGATGGCTGACACCCTGAGTTTGGGTTCGCCGGTTTCTGCCTTCAGGGCCGCCCAGACGGCTTTAGTGTCCATGCCCATTAAGTGGGTGGCATCCCTGATCTCAACCTTGCCGTCGTTGATATAGATATAGACCGGCTTTTCGGAAATGCCGCTGATGAACAAGGCGTCGTAGCCGGCTTTTTTAAGTTCAGGGCCGAAGTAGCCGCCGGAATTGGCATCATTCCAACCGCCAGTCACCGGGGATTTATGGACGGTAGTGTAGCGTCCTCCGAAAAAGGCCTTCGTTCCGCTCAAGGGCCCGGTGATAAACCCAAAAATATTTTCAGGTCCCAATGGGTCGGCACCCGCCGGCATCAAGTCGTAGAGCAGCTTGGCCCCGAAGCCATACCCGCCAATAAAGTTCTCCGCAAGTTCTCTGGTTACTTCCTTCTCTTCAATGCTTTGATCGGTCAGATTTACAAACAGCATTTTTCCAGCATAACCGTACAGCATGGTATTTCCCCCTCATTTTTCATGGTTGTTTTTCATTGTTCCCCAAATTAGGCACGCCCAACTATTAGCTTAACAATACATTTGAAACCGATTTCTGCCAAGGGAGCAGTCTTGACTTCAGGCTCTTGGACGTTAAAAAACAGGACTAAAAAACAGGACTTTTCAGTCCTGCATCCAGTTATTGCCTGTTTCTAAATATTCATAAACGGAGTCCAGATCAATGGTTTTTACCATGTCCAGGGCCTTCGCATTGATGGCCTTGATGGTGTCCTCGTTGACTTTTAACATGGTAAACAGCAATTTATTGATGGTAGTCACCAATTTATCATAGGTCATTTTGATCCGGCTTTCCCGGATGCTGTACAAAAGCTCTG
>CAZOTM010000083.1:0-8681 GCA_964582675.1 uncultured Clostridiaceae bacterium | reverse complement strand
CATCCGGGATATCGGGGATTTCCAGGCCAGGCTGCCCCTGACTGATTATGAGGACTACCTTCCCTATGTCCAACGGATCATGGCAGGGGAGGCGGCGGTTTTGACCGGGGAAGCCGTCCTTCTCCTGGAGCCCTCCAGCGGGTCGGCCTCCCCCTCCAAGCTCATACCCTATACGGCTGGTTTGAAACATGATTTCCAGATGGGGATCCGGCCCTGGCTGTATGATCTCTATTCCGGGCGGCCGAACCTCAAATGGGGTAAAAGCTATTGGTCCGTGACGCCGGCGGTGAGCAGGCAGCAATTTACGGAGGGCGGGATCCCCGTGGGCTTTGAGGATGACAAGGCGTATTTCGGCGGTTTTGAGAAAAGCCTCCTGGACATGGTCATGGCAGTACCCAGCGCAGCGGGGCAGGCGGAAACCATGGCGGATTTTTACCATGAGACGGCCCTGGGGCTCTTGAAGTGCCGGGAATTGACCCTGATATCGGTCTGGAACCCGTCATTTTTAAGGTTGATCCTTGAATACATGACGGAAAATTGTGAGGCGCTGGCAGGGGAAATCCAGGCTGCTGATCAGGCGCGGGCGGAGGCGATCCGCCATCATCTCCCCCGGGAGGAATATGTCAAACTTTGGGAAAACTTAAGGCTCATCAGCTGCTGGGCGGACGGCAACGCCCGTGTCAGCGCCGACTCTTTGATGGAGCTGTTTCCCGGGGTGGAGCTCCAGCCCAAGGGCCTTTTGGCCACGGAAGGGTTTGTGTCCTTTCCCCTGACCGCGGCCGGCGGTTCGGTCCTCAGCGTCGCCTCCCACTTTTTTGAATTTCTGTCGGAATCTGACAGGGAGGTCTATCTTGCCGACCAATTGGAAATCGGCGGGAGGTACCGGGTGATCCTCACCACCTCCGGAGGCTTTTACCGGTATGATCTGAAGGATCTCATCCAAGTGACGGATTTTTACCGGGAAGTTCCCGTGATCAGATTCCTGGGCAAGGCGGACAAGGTTTCGGACCGGTTTGGGGAAAAGCTCAACGAAGTGTTCGTGCAGGACGCCCTGGCCGGCCTAGGGATCAGCGAAGGCTTCCATATGCTGGCGCCCGAAGGGGATCGCTATGTCCTCTACATTGCCGCCGCCCATCGGGGGGCGGTGGACGGGGGAATGATCGATGAAGCCCTCTGCGCCAATTTTCACTATGACTACTGCCGGCGCCTGGGTCAGCTCAAGGCGGTCAGGGTCTTCCAGCTGACCGGGGATCCGGGCAGGGAGTTCCTGGAGGAAAGCGTCCAGCGCGGACAGCGCCTGGGCAATATCAAACCGGCCGTCCTGAATCTCCAGGGCGGCTGGGACAAAATCTTTAAGGGGGAATACCTATGAAGATCGCATTTCTGGCACCAGCCGGCGCCATGCACCGCTATACAGGGAGCTTCGGCAAGTCGCTGCATTATGCCCCCTTGACCCTGACGACCCTGGCGGCATTGGTGCCGGAGGAACTCCAGGCTGATGTGGTGATTTACGACGAGACGGCGGGGGCGATCCCCCTGGATCTCACGGCCGACCTGGTCGTCATTACCTGCATCACGGGAACCGCACCCCGCTGCTATGCCTATGCCGACTATTTCCGAAGCCTCCATAAAACCGTGGTGCTGGGGGGCGTCCATCCCACCATGCTGCCGGAGGAAGCCGCCCAGCATGCCGACGTGGTGATGACCGGCTTTGCCGAGGCGACCTTTCCGCAAATGCTCCTGGACTACCGGGACAACACCCTGAAGCGGCGGTATGTCCAAAGCAGCGATTTTAACCTGGAGCACAAGGTGATCCCCCGCCGCGACCTGCTAAACCCGAAGCGCTATATCACCATGAACAGTATTGAGGCCATCCGGGGCTGTGCCCATCCCTGCACCTTTTGCGCCTATCCGGCGGCTTTTGGCAAAACCCTCTATAAACGCCCGGTCCGGGAGATCGTCGCCGAGATCGAGCTGCTTAATTCCCGGGAAGTCCTGTTCCCCGATGTCAATCTGCTGGCCGACCGGCCCTATGCCATCGAGCTGTTCACCGCCATGGCCCCTTTAAAGAAGATCTGGTTCGGTCTGGTCACCTCCTCCATCGGCTTGGATGACGAGCTCATCGCCCTGTTTAAACAAAGCGGCTGCCGTGGGCTTTTGATCGGCTTTGAATCCATCAACCAGGACTCCCAGAAGTATATCCACAAGGGGGTCAACAAGGTCTTAGCCTACAGCGAATTAATGAAGAAGCTTCATGAAGCGGGGATCCTTGTCCAGGGCTGCTTTGCCTTTGGCGGGGATGAGGAGGATACTTCGGTGTTTGAGCGGACCGTGGAAATGGTCATCAAGACGAAGATCGATCTGCCCCGCTACTCCATTCTGACCCCGTTCCCCAGGACCGAGTATTACAGGCAGCTGGAGGCAGAGATGCGGATCGTGGAGAGAAACTGGGCCATGTATGATGTGGAGCACTGTGTCTATCTCCCCAAGCTTATGACCAAGGAGGAATTGGAGGCGGGGATCGAATGGGCCTGGCGGGAGACCTATAAATTCAGCTCCATTGCCAAACGGCTGGCCCCCTTTCAAACCATCCCGGTGATTGCTTTGGCTGTGAATATGGGTTACCGGGGCTATGCCGAAAAATTCGTCCGCTTCAACCGGGCGGTCATGACGGACAACCGGGACATCCCGGAGGTGAAGCCATGAAAATAACCTTTATCCTCCCGGCCATCGGAAAAAAACCGGGGGAGAAATACATCGGCACCTGGAAGCTGGAGCCTTTGACCATGGCGGTCTTAAAGTCCCTCACCCCGGTGGATATTGAGACCGAGCTGTTTGATGACCGCCTGGAGCTCATTGATTACGATACAAAAACCGACCTGGCTGTCATTTCCGTGGAAACCTATACGGCGAAACGGAGCTACCAAATCGCCGGGGAGTTTCGGCGGCGCGGGGTCACGGTGGTCATGGGGGGTTACCACGCCACCCTCCTGCCCGAAGAGGTCCGCCTCCACGCCGACGCAATCGTCACCGGCAATGCCGAGGGGGTCTGGGGGCAGCTCTTGGCAGACTTCCGGGAGGGCCGGCTGAAACCGCGCTATGAGGGCGGGATCGCCTTTACCCATATTCCCCCTGACAAAAGCATTTTTATGGGAAAAAAGTATCTGCCCATTTCCCTGGTGGAAACCGGCCGGGGCTGCTGCCACTCCTGTGAGTTTTGTGCCATTGCCGGCTACTATAAGGGAACTTACTACAAACGGAGCCATGAGGCCATCCTTAAGGATATGGAGAAATCCCCCCATTTATACCACTTTCTGGTGGATGATAATCTGGTGGCGGATCCCGGCAATGCCAAGGCCCTCTTTGAGAAGATGGCCCCCCTGAAGAAGAAGTGGGGCGGCCAGGGGACGTTGTCCCTGGGGAAGGATCCCGAGCTGTTGAAAAAAATGAAGCAAAGCGGCTGCGAATTGATCCTCATCGGCTTTGAATCCCTGGAGGCGGAGAGCCTCCGGCAGATGAACAAATCCTGGAATATGGCCATGGGCGAGCGGGATGAATTGGTGAAACGGATCCATGACGCCGGAATCGGGATCTATGCCACCTTTGTCTTCGGCTATGACGGGGACACCCCGGAAACCTTTGCCAGGACGGTGGAATTTGCCGAAAAGCATAAATTCTATACGGCGGCCTTCAACCATCTGCTGCCCTTCCCGGGGACGCCGCTCTACAACCGCCTGAAGGCGGAAAACCGGCTGCTCTATGACAAGTGGTGGCTGGAAGACAGCTACAACTACGGGGAATTGGCATTCCGGCCGAAGAATCTGGCGCCGGAGGATGTGAGCCGTCTGTGCCGGGATGCCCGGAAGGAATTTTCCAGGCTGCCGGTGGTCTTTCAGCGGGGCATCAGCAGCATGAAGCAGACCAGTCCCATGACCTGGCTCATGTTCTGGGCCATGAACCTGCGCCTGGGGGAAGAGATCGATGAAAAGCTCAACATCCCCATCGGGAGGAATCTGGATGAAATGCCTAAATGATAAATATGAGATCTGCCTGGCCCAACCCTCCGATGCGGAACAGCTCCTGACCCTTTATGAATGCGGCGACTTCAAGGGGGCGGTCTCGGTGCTTTACACCAGACGGCCCGATCCCATTGCATCCTTGATGAAGGAAGGGGAGAGGGCGGTCATCCCCATCGTCCGGGATCTGGAAAATGATGTAATCGTGGGCATGGGCGCCTGCATCATCCGGAAGGCCTATGTCAACGGAGAAATCAGAAACACCGGTTATCTCACCGGTTTAAAGGGCTTGCCCAACTATCGGAAACGGGTCCCTGCCATATCGCAAACCTACAGTTACCTCCATAACGAGACCAAGGCCGACGTGGACCTCTACTACACGACGATCCTGAAGGAAAACACGGCGGTCCAGAAGATGCTGGAAAAAAAGCGCAAAACCATGCCGGAATATCGGCGGATCGGAGAATATACGGTCTACTGTTTCAGGACAGGAGGCAAAGGCAAGCCAAAGACCAGGTCAAACGGCTGGACCTTGGAGAGGGCAAGTCTGGAAGAACTCGCAGGGTTGGACATCCAGAACCCCGCAGGCTATAACCTGACACCGGCGGATCGGGCCCTCCACGGCCTAACGGATGATGATGTCTGGTTCCTTAAGGACCACGAAGGAAAAGTTGCCGCCGCCTGCGCCCTGTGGAGCCAAACGAGCTGGAAGCAGTATATCGTCACCGGCTACGGCGGAATCTTCAAATGGCTCCAGAAGCTGCCCCTGAAATGGACGGGCTATCCCGATCTGCCGGAGGCGGGGGTGCCGGTCAACTATGCCGCCGTGACGCTACTGATGGTACGGGACGGGGATCTGGCAGCAGCCGAACAGCTCATCGCCATGGCAGCCCAACGGGCCTCCGCCTATGACTTCCTTATGCTGGGACTCTTTGAGAACCATCCCTTGAGAGCTGTTATGGAAAAGCGCAAGTGCATCAAGTACGGGAGCATTCTCTACACCGTCCACTGGGAAGACAATGGCCTTGACCTGGATGAGAGGCCGGTCAGCCTGGAGATCGGACTGCTTTAAAATAAGCCCCCCCGGTGGCAGGCAGCAGGGGCAAGCCTCAGAATATTGAAAGCAGATCCCGGAGCATACAAGGGGAGTCCGGCCTGGAGAAACTCACGAGGATAAAAATTGCAGAGCAGCTCAGGACCATAATTATTTCGGTTTTCCGGTCATCTCGCCTATCACAAAGCCTATAATGATAGCCAGGCAGACAACGCCCAGAGCTGTTCCATTCGGAACATAAACCGCATAAAAAGGAGACCACCATGGAAAATACAGCCAAAACAATGATCGCAGACGGCAGACTGTGTGTACTATCAACCTGCAGCGAGGATGTGCCCAATACCTCGTTGATGCAGTACATCCCTGATCAAACGGCGGCGAAAATATATGTCATTACTTTGAAGGGCAGCACAAAATACCACAATATAATCCATAACCCAAGGGTCAGTCTGTTGATCGATACCAGGGACAGTTTGACCAGCCCGACAGAGTTTATCAAATCATTGACGGTTTATGGCAAAGCGGGGATCATCGAAGATCCCCAGAGTAAGATCGATCTGTTGAACAAGCTGGTGGAGAAGCACCGGAATTTAACCCACCTGGCGGAGAATATAAACTGCCGGGTAATTGAGATCACTGCCGAAAAAATGCTGCTCCTTGATGGGGTGGATGAAGGCCGCTATTTGGATGTTTGATTCTTTGGGATCGATCCATAAAACCCAGGGCCCACTACTGATCAAGTACGATCCTGACATTCAACCAAGCAATCCCGACTTTCCGGCGAAAAAAAAGATGAAAGGGAGATACCTGTTATGAAAATGGACCATTCGGTCAAAGGCCTCAGCGACGGGCTGAAAATTGCGGGAGACCTGCCCAAATGCCAGGCATGCGGCTGCATGAAGGAATCCCTCCTGACCATGAGGAGAGAGCTTGTCAAAAGCCGGAGCCAGGGAAGCGCTGATCTCCTCCTTGAGGTGGAATCCGCCCTTGCGAAGATGCAGGTGCAAAAATATACCTGACTGGGCTGTAAACAATGCTGGTCAGCAGATTTGACAAACCTGTTTGATGAGGTATTTTCTGAATTAAACAGTATCCATATCATCGAAAGCAATGATCCAAAGGCAGAGGACATGGGGCTGCTGCCGGAGCTGGGCGAGTATCATGTCCTGGGCTTGGATCCGGCACATCCGGTAGCGGTGTCCACCCTGGCGGATGCGGAGCTGGCAGACAAAATTGCTGCGTTAAAGCCTGGGGGATTGGGTGTCGTCGGGAAAACCGAAACCGAAAACATCGGGATCGAGAAAATCATCAAGAATTTATTGGCAGTCCCGTCCATCCGGTACCTGATCCTTTGCGGCAGGGAATCCATGGGGCATTTCAGCGGCAATACCATGGCGGCGCTTTCCCGACACGGGGTTGACGAGAAGCTTAAAGTCAACGCCGCCAAGGGCAGAAAACCGATCCTGGTTAATACGACGCATTCGGAGATTCAAGCCTTCCGGGAACAGGTCCAGGTCATTGATATGATCAACTGCCAGGATCTCGATGAGATCCTAAGACAGATCCAGTACCTGACGGAGCAGGCAGCCTTGGAAACCAACGATCAGGCCAAGACCCTGTCTGAAGGGGAGAAACCCCATCATCCGTCCACGGCGGTGGTCCAGGCTGTGGAAAAGGATCCCTACGGAGTCAAGCTGGATAGGGCCGGCTATTTTGTCATCCTTCCCAAAGCGGAGGAGAAGATCATCCTGGTTGAGCATTACAGCAATACCAATAAGCTCCTGCGCATCATCCGGGGAAATAACGCCAGGGATATCTATTGGACCATACTGGATAACAGCTGGGTGACGGAGATGAGCCATGTGGCTTATCTGGGCAAGGAGCTGACCAGGGCGGAGCTGTCCATGGAGCTTCGTTTTAAGTACGTCCAGGATAAAGCCTGAGCCTGCCATGGTCGTTCACAGCAGCCCCCCTTGATTTACTTCCCTTTGATTTTCGTCCTCTTGACGGATCGTAAAAAACCAACTGCCTCCAGCAGCTTATTGAAGCAATACTTCTAAGCACCTGGAGGCAGTCTCGGTTTATTTTTTCCGGACAGAGCTATTTTTTAAGCCCATGGGTTACTCATTGATGTCTTGTGCGGTCTTTGCCAGGCAGCTGTTACTTTTCAGGATATTTTCGCAGATGCTGCAGTCCATGAGGGCGAGTACCAGGAAAGTTACGGCAAAGCCTGCAGCCACTGACAGGGCAAGATCCATTTTCGAATTCCTGAAAACATTCAGCCTTAAAACGGCTCCGCTTCCGAACATTTCACTGAGGACATCAATGACCGTATATAACAGCGTAAGGATCGCCGCTTCCAAACCATAGGATCTGATACGCTGGGCTTTGGTTTTTCCGCTGACATTGATAATTCTTCCAGATTTCTTGTTCATTATTTTCTCCTCTCCAATTTCCTTCGGGTTTTTGCTGGTTTATAAGATTTTTCTGCCTGATCTAACTGATTCATTATTTCTGCTTAATTAGTTTGGTTCCGGATCCCCTTGGAGAACCTGGTGGAAGAGTTTCCGGTGACCTATCCTCTGATTGGTCGCATCCGTTAGCTTCCCTGGTTTCTCCAGCGATTCCTGATTTTTCGCAGCCCTTCATATAAGCTATAGTCCATGATGTAGAGCACAATGAAAGATACGGCGAAACCTGCTGCCAGAGATGCCAAAATATCAGCTCCCGGTGTGATGAATACATTCAGCCTTAAAACGGCCCGGCTTCCAAATTGTTCACTTGCCAGATCCATTGCGGTATATATAACCGAAAGGACCGCTGCCTCCGTTGCTAAACAGTTTTTTTCGCTCCGCCCTTGATTTTCCATCTACCTTAAATAATCTGCCGTCGTTATTTTTTTCATTGCTGTTTCCTCCATGATTTTTTTGACTTATTTTTCTGATCCATTTCCCTTCCATTTCGGTCTGATTGGGATTTCTTTTCTGGTTTTTTTGGTTTTTTCTGGTTTTTTCTGGTCTTTTCTGTTCTGTTCGTTTTGCTCTGCTCTTGCTGTTTTGGTTTGATTTTTCTGAAGCTATCTACACAATACTTACTTCCCCGGAATTTCACGAGAAATCGGGGGTAACATCATGGCTACTTTCAGTAGCATTAGGTTTTTTTTGGTGCTTTGTGACTTATTTATCACATTAACCGGATTTATTTCAAAAAAAACTTCAAAAAAAGTCTTGTTTATCAAGGTGAAAAAGTGAATCAAAAATAAATCAAGTTCCTGGCTATACGGCCAATTCTTTTAATTGCTGGCTCAATCGGGTGGCTTCTTAAAATAAAGGTCTTAAAATAAATCGGCCAAAACCATCAAGAACAAGTTGGAAAACTGGTGAATATGGTCCATTCAACAGCTGTAAAATAGTCCATAAAAAAGCCAGGGGCATGATTTTCATCATGCCCCTGGCGGATTTTTCGCAATGATTATTTAATTGGATCTTCTGACAAGCGGGCATGCTCCATGTGCTTAAATTGACGGCTGCCGTTGGGTCAGATTGATCGATTTTTTCCCTGAAGGGGTCTAGTAGACGGGTTCTTCCGAAACATCGGCTACCATATCCGCA
>CAZOTM010000082.1:0-8706 GCA_964582675.1 uncultured Clostridiaceae bacterium | reverse complement strand
AGAGGATGATACAGGCGAGCATGATCAGGAACTGAATGATGATCAGGATCAAAAAACGCTTGTCATCCGTCTTGCTGAACACCACCGTGGGCGTATAGAGCAGGAGGAGCAGAAAGGAATTCATGTAGGTATGGACCAGGCCGCTGGAAGTCAGTCTCAGGATCAGATTGATGGATGCCAGGATCATGGACAGAGCCAGGATAATCGGTGCATACTTGACCAGTCCGAAGAAATATTGTTCGAAGACAATGATTTTTATGCCTTCATTCAATTTACTGAAGGTATCCTGGACCAGAAAAAAGCCTATTATTAAATTGATCAAGCCTATATACAGCATGTTCTCTCCTAAATATCAAAATCTCCCGGTTCAGATCCAGCAACATCCTTTTTTTGAATTCTCAGGTCCTTGATCCTCATGCCCCGAACCCGCAGCACTTCCATCAAGATCTCCCGATCATCCACCTTATCCCCTTTGGCCGGGACCCTGCCAAGCTTCTCAATGAAGTAACCGCCGATGGTATCGGCATTCTCCGTATCCAATTCCAGATTGAGATCATCGTTTAACTGATCCACCGTAACCAGGGCATCCACGATATAAGTCTTTTCGTCCAGCTTGTTGATTTCCTTGAAGGATATATCGTGCTCATCAAAGATATTGCCCACGATCTCCTCCAGGAGATCCTCAATGGTCACGATTCCGGAGAGACCGCCATATTCATCGATCAAAACGGCAAAATGATTGTTGCTCCCCTGCATCTGTTTAAACAGATCATCGATGTGCTTGGTTTCCGGTACGAACAAGACATTGCGCATGAGCTTGCGTATGTCAGTGATCTTGCCCTTGTTCAAGATCTCCCGGTATAAGTCTTTTAAAACCAACAGGCCGATGATATTGTCCTGATCATCCTCATAAACCGGTATTCTGGAGTAGCGGCCATTGGTGATCAGCTTGATGATTTCGGCGGGATCATCTGTCACATCAACCATTTCAATGTCGGTTCGGGGAGTCATGACTTCCCGGGCCAGTTTATTGTCAAATTCAAAAATACCATCCAGCATATCCCGTTCCGTCTGATTAAAAACCCCTTTTTCCTTGCCAATATCGATCATGTAGCGGATCTCCTCAATGGAGATCTCTTCTTCCAGGGTTTCTGAATTAATGCCGAAGAGCCGTCCAAAAAACGTGGTTGAGGCAGACAAAAGCGTGACAAAGGGTCTTGACAACCTGGAAAAACCATTCACCGGTCTGGCCGCAGCCAGGGCTAATTTTTCCGGATTCTGCAAAGCGATCCGTTTGGGCAGTAGCTCCCCGAAAACCAGGGAGAAATAGGATATGATCACGGTGATCAAAATCTGGGCAATGGTCCGGCTGTAGGCTGCTGATATTCCCAAACTGCCCAGGACCGGCACCAGCATTTCCCCGAAGGTGGTGGAGGCGGAACCGGCCGTCAGGAATCCGGCAAAGGTGATGCCCACCTGGATCGTGGCCAGAAAGTTGCTTGGCCGGCTCAAGAGTGACAAAAGGACGGCTGCTCTGGTATCCCCGTCTTCCGCCATATTGGCGATTTTATTTTTATTGGCCGATACGATCGCCATTTCAGACGCTGAAAAAAGTCCATTCACAATGATCAAAACGATGATTAGAAGGATATATGGTATGAGACTGGCCGATTGCTCCATGGTTTTCTCCTGTTATTTCAAAGTATTTGCTAATGCGATCATAATTCCAGTTTTGGCGTGATCAAAGGTGATTCCGCCCTGCAAATAGGCGATGTATGGCTCTCTGATCGGTGCATCGCATGACAGCTCAATGGACGAGCCTTGAATGAATGAACCGGATGCCATGATAATTTGATCATCATATCCGGGCATATCCCAGGGTTCGCACTCCACATAGGAATCCACCGGCGCACCATACTGGATCCCTTTGACGAATTTTATCAAAGGCACCGGGTCTTTAAATTTGATCCCCTGGATGATATCAGTTCTCTTCTCATTATACCTTGGTTTTACTTCATAGCCAAAAAGTTCCAGCAAGGCGGCGCTGAAGATTGCCCCCTTGACTGCCTCCATGCTGATATGGGGCGCCAGGAAAAAGCCTTGGAACATGAGCCTGGTGACCCCGAAGGTGGAGCCGCATTCTCCGCCCAGGCCGGGGACCGTCAGCCGGTAGGCTGCCAGATCGACCAAATCGGCCCGGCCGCAAATATACCCGCCGGTGGGAGCAATCGAGCCTCCCGGATTCTTGATGAGAGACCCGGCCACGATATCGGCTCCCACATCAGTGGGTTCCTTCATTTCGATGAACTCACCATAGCAGTTGTCAACAAAAATGATGACCTCGGGCCGGATCTCCTTAATGAAGCCAATGATGTCCCCCATGGTTTCAATATCCAGGGACTTTCTCCAGCTGTAGCCTGTGGACCTCTGGATATGGATCATTTTTATGGAATCATCTGCCAGGGCGTTTCTGATTTCAGCCTTATCCGGAGCCCCAGATTTTAAGTCTACTTCCCGGTAGTTAACCCCCAATTCCTGCAGCGAGCCGGTCCCGGTTTTCCGGCCGATCCCGATCACATTGTGCAGGGTGTCGTAGGGCCGCCCGGTAATGGTCAGCAGTGTGTCCCCCGGCCGCAAGATCCCGAACAGGACACAGGCAATGGCATGGGTGCCGTTGACGAAATGGGGCCTGACCAAGGCAGCCTCGCAATTGAACACCCTGGCGTAGACCCTGTCCAGTTTATCCCTGCCTGCATCACCATAGCCGTAACCCGTGCTCATGGAAAACATGGCATCGGAGATCCTTTCCTCATGAAAAGCATTTAACACCTTCAGCTGGTTGAATTCCCGGATCTCATCATAGGCTTGCAATTCCGGTTCGATCAACGCCATGGCTTCCCCGGCTTTCTCAAACACCGTATCAGAAATTTGGTACTTTTCTTTCAATAACTTCCTTACTGCTTCTATCATTCACAATTCCCATTCATTTATTATTTTTATCGACAGATCCGGGATCAGTTTCCCCCAATAAATTCACCTGACAGATTCACCTGACAAAAAGCTTTGATATGCCCTTTGATATGTCCTTTGATATGTCCTTTGATATGTCCTTTGATATGTCTCTTGAAATGTCTGTCGGATATTTATCCCAGGTTGGTCTGTCCATAGGGTCAGGATCAATGAATTCTCTGATCCGCCCTGACAATATTTAATCTTATCACAATCACGGCAACTTAACAAAATAAGCCGGACCGATCAGTTCCCGATTCTGCCGATACTGCCGATTCCGCCAAACCGGTCTGCTTTTGGCCTGATCTTCATGAACCTATGACTGTCAAAAAAGCCGGAAGACTCCGACTTTTTCGTCTGTATTTTTAAATTCAGCGTACTCCTTAAAGGTTTGAAGCTTGAACGCGATGTTCAATCCTGACACGGTTGATTATTCTCCGGGATCCATCTGTGCATCATCATCCTTATTGTTGAACAGCAAAGGCTTCCCTGGGGTGATCGTCGTAATGGCATGCTTATACACCAGCATCTGCTTGCCGTCGGAATCCAATACCACTGTGAAGTTATCAAAGCCTTTCACGATGCCCTTTAACTGAAATCCATTCACCAGGTGGATAATGACGCCGACCCTGGTTTTTCTTGCCCCATTTAAAAAAATATCCTGAAGGTTATTGGTGTTTTTGATCATAATTGCCTCCCCTGGTTTTTCGCCCGTTCATTCAGCGGATCTCAATGGTTTGGAGTATCTGAGCCAATATTTCATCATCCGACAGGACGTCCCGGTTCAACTCCACCGCACAGGGATCGTTGCGAAACCAGGTCAACTGTCTTTTTGCATAATTTCTGGACGCCTGTTTGATTGCGCTGACCGCTTCATCCAGGGAACAATGTCCATGGATATGGCTGATCATTTCTTTATAGCCGATCCCCTGCATGGACTGATGCTTCTCGGTCAGCCCCATGGCAAGGAGGTTTTTGACTTCCGCCTCAAGGCCCTGGGCGACCATTTGGTCTACCCTTGCATTTATTCTATCATACAGCTTTCCCCTGTCCATGTTCAAGTAATAATAAAAGGTCCGGAAATCAGGATTCAAGCCCGGCAGATCGGTGATGGCCGAAAGGGGCGTGCCGGTGATTTTATAAACCTCCAGGGCCCGAATAACCCGTTTCAGGTTATTTTTATGAAGTCTTTCGGCAGAGACCGGATCCACTGCCACCAGCAGGTCATGGACATATTCATTGCCCTGGCTGGCCGCCGCTGATTCCAGTTCTTTCCGGAACGCTTCATCCCGGATACTGGCTGTAAATTTCAGATTTTTAATCACACTGTCGATAAATAAACCGGTGCCGCCGGTGATGATAGGGATGACTCCACGTTTGTGGAGATCTCTCACGCAGTTTAAGGCCAGGGCTTTATATTCTGCCACTGAAAACGGGAGGCGGGGATCCAAAAAATCAAGGAGATGATGGACGACCCCCTGCATTTCTTCCGGTTTGATCTTAGCCGACCCAATGTCCATGTGATGGTAGATCTGCATGGAGTCCCCGGAGATGATCTCCCCGTTGACCGCCCTGGCAAGTTTTAAAGACAACTCCGTCTTCCCGATCCCGGTGGGACCGCCCAATACGATGATCCGGTTTTCCATCACAGCCGCCTCCTGAACAATTTCTCCAGGTCGGCCAGGGGGAAGCGGATCATGGTGGGACGGCCGTGGGGGCACGTAAAGGGCTCCTTCAGGTGCCTTAACGCTTCCAGGAGCAGTTCCATCTCCCTTAGGGAAAGCTCGTCATTGGCCTTGATCGAAGCCTTACAGGCGATAGTGGCGATCCGTAAATATTTGACTTCCTTGGTGGTGCCTTTGCCCAGGTTTCTCAAGTTATCCAAAATGTCCGTAAAATAAGTTGCCAAATCGGTTTTCCCCAGAAAATACGGCACTTCCCGGATGCTGATGCTCCGGTCGCCAAAATCCTCAATGGAAAAGCCGGCAGCTGCGAACACCGCTTGATTATCAATATAAACCCCGTAATCTTCTATGGATAAGTCCATCACCCGGGGAACCATCAAAGGCTGAATGACCAGCGATGATTGGGCGATTTCGGCAAAATACTTTTCAAAATTGATTTTTTCATGGGCGGCATGCTGATCCACCAGAAACAGCGTATTGTTGATTTCCGCCAGGATGTAGGTCTTATTGAATTGACCGATGATCCGCATCATGGGGAATTTGGGAGCGGTCTCGCCCTGGGCTCCTCCCTGTGGTAGTTCATTCCTCTCCTGGGGAGGGATTGGCTGGATCTCCCCAGGTCTGGGATAGCTTTTCAGATCAATGGGCAGATCAACTTCCCGGATCAGTCCCCCCTGGGGATAGCCAGCCCCCTGCCCGGAAGCCGGAGCCGTTTCATCCCATGGGAGTCCCTCGCCCCTTGGCGGGGTGGGACCATCCCCATCCCCGGGAGATGATATAACTGCGCTTTCCGGAAGATTGGGTTGATCTTTGGTTTGGGCCAGGGTTCCTTCAAGAGGTCCCTCATTGGGTACCCCTTGAGTTTTCGAATTGGTCCCCGGATGGGGCGGAAAATTAAATGCCTGGTTTGAGGCGGGATCCTGCAAAAACGATAAGGTGGAAATGGCCTCCGCCACATGAAATTCAGTTGGATACAGGGATTTCCTGTCTTCCCCAAAGTCCAGCTTGTCCCGGTAAAAATCCCGCAGGGATTTATGGACAGTCTCAAACACCGACTGGAACATCAATCGGTCATCGGCAAATTTGATTTCGGCTTTTTGTGGGTGGACATTGACGTCGATGGATTGGGGATCCAGATCGATGTTCAGGACAAAAAACGGAAATTTTGAGACGGTGATAAAGGATTTAAAGGCATTTTCCACTGCCACCGCCAGGGACCGGGAAGTAACATAGCGCCGGTTAATGATGAGGGTTTCCTGATTCCGGCTCCCTCTGGATAATTCCTCGTTGCCGATATAGCCGTAGATCCGGAAGCCGTCGTAATTATTCTCAAAATAAGTCACATTGTCCGCGGTTTTTTTGCTGTAGACTGCCCGGATGACGTCCAGCAGGCTGCCTGTACCATAGGTCCGAAATACCTGTTTTTCATTGTTCAGATAGGTGATGGCTACCTCCGGATAGGACAGGGCCAGTCTGGTCATGATATTGGATACGCTGGAGCCTTCGGTTTGGGGATTTTTCATGAATTTGAGCCTGGCCGGAACATTCCAGAACAGCTCCCGGACCTCGATCATGGTCCCCTGATTGATTGGGGAATACTTTATAAATTTTTCCTCCCCGCCTTCAATATAAATTTCCATTCCGTCCCGATCGGCTGTGTTTTTCGATTTTAGCAGGGTTTTGGAAACGGCGGCCACCGACGCCAGGGCCTCCCCGCGAAAACCCAGCGTAGTGATGTTGAACACATCGTTGATTTCCTTGATCTTGCTGGTGGCATGGGGCATAAACGCCTTGGACAGGTCATCGTTGCGGATGCCCAGGCCGTCATCGGTGATTTTGATCAAATCCAGCCCGCCGTTGACGATTTCCACGGTAAGATTGGCGCAATGGGCATCAATGGCATTCTCCACCAGTTCCTTAACCACGGAGGCCGGTTTTTCCACAACCTCCCCCGCAGCGATTTTTGAGGCTGTTTCCGGGGACAGTAAATTAATGATCGACATTTATTCTCCCTTCCTTAAACTGGAGCGAACCTCATTCAACAGGTTCAAGGCGTCCAGGGGACTCAATTGATTGATATCCAGATTCCTGAGCTTGTCGAGGACTTCCGCCTCAGCCTTGCTGACCGCAGGGGGTTCAAAATCCATAAAATTGAGCTGATAGACCTTTTGTGCTTTGTCCTTGATTTTCTTTCGGCTGCCGCTCTCTTCCAGCCCCTTTAAAATCTCCCGGGAACGTTGGATGACTTCGTCGGGCAGACCGGCCAGTCTGGCCACTTCCACCCCATAGGATTCATCCGCCCCGCCCTCGATGATCTTGCGCAGGAAGATGATGGTATTGCCATATTCCTTGACGGCCACGGAGTAATTCCGGATACCGGGGATTTTGGTTTCCAATTCGATCAATTCATGGTAATGGGTGGCAAACAGCGTCCTGGCTTTGATGCCCTCCGGCTCCATCAGGTATTCCGTCACTGCCCAGGCGATGCTCAACCCGTCGTAGGTGGAAGTCCCCCGCCCCACCTCATCCAACAGGATCAGGGAATCTTTGGTGGCGTTCTTCAAAATGTTGGAAACCTCGCTCATTTCCACCATGAAGGTGGATTTTCCGCCGGACAGATCATCGGAGGCCCCAATCCGGGTAAAGATCCGGTCGGTGATGGAGATATTGGCGCTTTTGGCGGGGACAAAGGAACCGATCTGAGCCATGAGGACGATCAGGGCGACCTGGCGCATATAGGTGCTCTTACCGGCCATATTCGGACCGGTGATGATGAGAAAATTATTCCGTCTAAAATCCAGCAGGGTGTCGTTGCTGATAAATTCACCCCGGGGGATCATGGCCTCAACCACCGGATGTCTGCCGTCCTCGATCTTGATGACCCCATCCCCATTAAACCCGGGCCGTACATAATTCCGGTCAAGGGCAAGTTTGGCAAAACCCTGATAGCAATCCAGATCGGCGATGTGGGCAGCGGTCTCCTTCAAGCGGTCGGTTTGGAGTTCCACTTCATCCCGGATGTTTAAAAACAGCTGGTATTCCAGTGCATTCAACTTATCTTCCGCCCCCAGGATCTTATCCTCCATCTCCTTCAATTCCGAGGTGATATAGCGTTCCGCATTGGACAGGGTCTGCTTGCGGACATACCTGCCCTCGGGGATCTTTCCGTAATTGGATTTGGTGATTTCGATATAGTAGCCAAACACCTTGTTATAACCGACCTTCAAAGATCCGATCCCGGTGAATTCCCGCTCCTCTGCCTCCAGTCTGGCGATCCATTGTTTTCCGTTGGCCTTGATGTCCCTCAATTCATCGATCTCCCGGTTAAACCCCGGTTTAATGAGATCCCCGTCTTTTAGCGTCAGGGACGGACTGTCGATGATGGCTCCCTCGATGAGACCCGCAATATCCCCCAGAGTATCCAGCCGCTCGCCGATTTTGCCCAGTTCCCCAAAGTTGACCCCCGCCAGGAGGGTTTTGACCGGGGGGATTTTCAGCAGTGAATTCTTCAAGGCGATGAGTTCCCTGGCATTGATGGTTTTTTGACTGACCTTGCCGGAGATCCGTTCAATGTCATAAATGGTCTTCAAGTGGAGTCTTAGATCCTCCAGCAGGTTCACATGTTTGGTAAGGACATCCACCGCTTCCAGCCGTTTGACGATATCTTTCTGATTGATCAGCGGTTTCTCCACCCAGCGCCGGATGTTTCGGGCACCCATGGCCGTCATGGTCTGATCCAGAATCCAGATCAAGCTCCCCTTTTTCCCCTTATCGACGATATTTTCAGTCAATTCCAGATTTCGCCGGGTGTTGACATCCAAGGCCATGGTATCGGCCACACGGTAGGCCTGGAGATGAGAAAGATTGGTCAGAGCCATTTTCTGAGTGCTGCCAAGGTAATTCAAAAGGCCTTTGACAGCTTTCTTGCCATTATATTGGATCTCTCCGGTGATGGCTGTGAAATGGTGATTTAATAAAATTTCCTCATCCGGGGATAAATATTGTCCACCTT